>CAZCXL010000195.1:0-5437 GCA_964502625.1 uncultured Planctomycetales bacterium
TCGCAACCACTGAAGTGGGTGGCGACTCTTTCTTGCCGGTGCCCCTGCTGGATGGACCCGCAGGCAAGCCGGTGAGCTGCCCTGCGGACTTGGAGGCGGACTTGCCTTGCGACACCTTCATCACCTTCGCCTTCAGCGAAGCGTGCCAGCCTTACTCCATCGGACCCTTGCCGGCCGCGGTTCCTCCGCCGCCGTCGAACGAATGGACCGTGGAGTTTTTGCCGCCGGTCTCGCCCGGCAGCCCGCCCCCCGGCAGCACCATTCAATTGCCGTACACGGTGGAGCCGGTCGGTCCTTTCAACTTCACCGAATTTGTGGTGAAGCCGGTGGTTTCCTTCCCGGGCAGCGACCCGTTCGGCGCGCAGGCGCAAGCCACCGTCACCTACTTCCACAACGCTGCGGTGGACCTGTTCCTCAACCAGAACAGCACCGCGCTTGAATTCACTGCGGTCAACTTCTCGGTGGGTTCCGACTGCCCGGGACTGGTGAACGTACCGATCGCGCCGGGCGCGATCCTGGTGGGAAGCAATGGCGGCGGCACGACCGGCGGCATTCGCGTGATTGACCTCGACGGCTTCGGTCAAGGGACCGGTGACCCGACCCACGACTTCAACAACACGCTCTACAACGTCACTTACAACTCGAGTGGCGATCCGGTTGCCGGAGACATCGCGAAGTTCCCCTTCAATCCTAACTTGGGTGTGCCGGACATTTTCCCGCCGCTCTCTTCGGACACGACTTCGCTGGCGGGTGGTTCTCGCGGCGTCTTCACGCTCGCGCAAGACTCCACGCTGCGCACCCAACTGCTCACTTCGGAACAGATCGGCACCGTGCTGGACATGCAGCTCGGCCATCCGCTCGACCGCGTGTTCAACAACTTCGACTGCCTGTCTGGCGGACGCAATCTGTGCGCGAACGCAGCCTTCCAGTTGCACCCGCTCAACGGATTCCCGACCGCAGGCAACTCGATCTCGCACTCGCCGCATCCGAACCCGCCGCGGCTGCGTCTCTCGCCATCCTGCTTCTCTCCGCTGATCCAAGCCGAGGAGCCGACCTTCGGCGACGCCAACCGGGACGGCGCGGTCGCCACCAACTTGCTGGTGCCTGGCGACCCCTTCGGCCACATCGGCGGCCTCGGACCGAGCGGTCTGCTCTCGCAGTCGCTGATCTACGCCGGCTTCTGGGGACCGGCTCCGGCCTCGAACACCTGCCCGCAGTTCACCCTGCGCCAACAGATCGGGCACTTCCTCTACGTGCTCGACTCCTCGGGTGACCGGGTCCTGGTCGTCAACAGCAACCGGATGACCATTCTCGACATCATCCCGGTTGCCGACCCGCGCGACCTCGCGATCTCGCCGGACATGAACACCCTGGCGGTGACCAACAAGTCTACGGACTCGGTGGCATTCATCGACACTAACCCGTCCTCGCCGACCTTCCACACGGTGGTCAAGACCATCGCGCTGGTGGACGCGGCCACGGGCCGGCGCGGCGAAGGACCGAGTGAGATCGTTTGGCAGCCCGAAGGCGAAGACGTGCTCGTGGTCTGCGAAAAGTCGCAGTCCCTCGCGATCATCTCGGGCGGCAGTCTGGTCATCCGCAAGATCATCCCGGGTGTAACGCGTCCGCGCTTGCTGGCGGTGTCCAACCGTGACACGCTGATCGGCTTCAACACGCAACTCTACTACGCCTACATTGTTTCCGAGGAAGGCCAGGTCGTACTGTTCGAATCCGGCCCGGATGGCATCCAAGGCATCGGCTTCGATGACATCATCGGCAAGCCCGCCTTTGATGGCCGCAATGGCCTCTCTGGCGCGAGCGCGGTGTGCATGAACCCGAGCAGTTCGGGCCGCCTGAACGTATTCATTGCCTACCGTAGCAATGGACACGGAGCCGTCGGCGAACTCTGGCTCGATAACGCTCCGGGCGGTCCGCGCCCGGTGAACCTGCCGGCTGGCGTGCTGCCTGACCCGAACTTCCGCAGTAAGGAGTGGAAGTTGCTCCACGACTACACTGGCGTGTTCTCCTCGAGTTCCATCGTGGACCTCGCGGTGGACGACATGAACAACATCGGTGGCCAGTCCTACGCCTTGTCGCTCTACGTGGGTAGCACTCCGGTGTTGCACTCCTGCAAGTCTTTCCACCGTCCGGTTCCGGGCGGCCAGGTTCCGGTGTCCAACCCGCGCTTCTTGTTCGCGGCAAACGCCAATGGACTGGTGGACGTGCTCGAGTTGACCACAGGCCGCACGTACATCGCTCCGATCCGCACTCCTGGCGCAGCCGTGCTTTGTCACTGGTGGCGTCAATAGGGCGTTGAGACGTCTGAGACGGGCGGGGCGCGCAAGTGTCCCGCCCGTCTGCTTTTGCAGTGCGCACCGTGCGTACGCGGGCGGCAGTGGTGTTGGGCGAGGACTAGAATCTGTGCATGTCCGCGCCGCCCGGGGCCGAGGTCCAGGCCATGTTTGCGGACATCGCACCGCGCTATGACCGGCTGAACCGCATCTTGAGCCTCGGTCTGGATCGCAGATGGCGTCGTGCCGCGGTACGTAGTCTGCAACTGTCACCGGGATCCAAAGTGCTGGATCTCTGCTGCGGCACTGCAGACCTGGGTCTGACAGCCGCGCGCGAGGCGCAACTTCAGGTCATCGGCGCGGACTTTGCTGGTCCGATGCTGCGTGAGGCGGCGCGGAAGTCTGCGCAGGCTCCGCAGCCCTTGCGCGGCCTCCTGCGCGCCGACGCGCAGACTCTGCCGTTCGCTGCGGGTTCCTTCGACGGAGCCCTGGTGGCCTATGGGTTGCGCAACGTCGAGGATCCGCCGCGAGCCCTCCGCGAATTGCGGCGGGTGTTGAAGCCCGGCGGCCGACTTGCCGTGCTGGAGTTTTTTCGCGTTCCCAACGCAGCCTGGCGCGGATTGTTTCGGCTCTACTTTCATGGCATCGCTCCGCTGGCTGCGCGCGTCGCCGGAACTCCGCGTCCCCAGGCCTATCGGTATCTGCCTGAAAGCGTGGATGGATTCGTCTCTCCCGACGACTTTCGCGCATGGATGCGCGAAGCCGGCTTCCAAGACTTAGGCGGATGCTCCTTCTCCGGAGGCGTGAGCCTTTTGTTGACCGCCGCCGCCGGAGCGGAGTGCCTGTGAGCAGCAGTAAAGAATCAGCTTTGGCTGCGGCGGCTCGTCTCGCGGGACGTGGCCAAGATCCGGCGATCACATTCCTGCTGCTGTTGCCGCTCGGCCTGCTCCATCTCAGCGCGGAGCGTCCGCAGGACAGCGGTGCATGGTCCCTGATCGATGACGCATTCAAAGATTGGGAACCCTGGGCCTCACGCGCGCTCGGCGCTGGCCTGCTGTTGGCCTTGCTCTGGTCCATCGGCCGGATCCGCGCGCACGGTCTGGCGTGGCGTTCGGGCAGCGTGGCCGGAATTTTCGAAGGCATGATTTGGGGACTGGCGCTCGGCCCCGTGCTGCGCTTCGCGACTTCCATTCTTCCCCTGCGCTCCAGTCCGCTGAACATGGCTGGTGCGCATGAAAATCTCGCGCTCGCCGCCGGTGCGGGTCTGTATGAAGAATTGATCTTCCGCGGCCTCTTACTCGGCGGCGGAATCTTGATTCTCTTTCTGTTCGCGCGGACTTGCGGATGGGGAGATGGCGCGCGTCCAGCCTTGGTCGCGACCGCGCTCGCAGTGTCCGCGCTGGTTTTCGCCTGGGCGCACCGACTCGGTGATCAGCATGCATTTGTGCCCGACGTTTTCGCCTTTCGCGCACTCGCTGGATTGGTGTTCGGCGGCGTTTTTCTCTTGCGCGGTCTGGCCGTCGCCGCATGGGCTCACGCCAGCTACGATGCGCTCTTATTACTGACATGAGCGCTCTCGTTCCTTCCGAAGTTGGGCGCGCGCGCCGCATTTTCTTGGGCGTCAGCGGAGCGAGTGGTGCGCTGTACGCAGTCCGCACCCTCCAAATGTTGGTGGCTGCGGGGGCGCAGGTCGATCTGGCCTATTCGCCGAGCGCATGCCGAGTGCTGCGCGAGGAATGCGCGCTCGACTTCGACGAAAAGGATCCGCGCCCACTCCTCGCCGCCGGTCAGGATGCTGCGCGGGTGCGCTGCCATGCGCACGCCGACATCGGCGCGCCTCCCGCGAGCGGCACCGCCTTGGGCGAGGCGGTGGTACTCGTGCCGTGTTCGCTCACCACTCTGGCGGGCGTTGCTGAAGGCCGGGCGGGAAATCTGCTGGAGCGCGCTGCGCAAGTGGCGCTCAAAGAAGGGCGCAAACTGGTGATCGTGCCGCGCGAGACTCCGCTGGCGCGTACGCATCTGGATCAACTCTCGCGGCTCGCTTGGGCGGGCGCGATCATTCTGCCCGCTTCGCCAGGTTTCTATCATCACCCACACGGCATCATGGATCTGGTGGATCACGTCTGCGCCAAGATTCTCGGTGTGCTGGAGATTCCGCAGAGCGTGGTGCCGCCCTGGGATGGCGGTCGCGGCGCGTGAGTCGGCTCGCGGTCACTCTGCGGATGATTCGCGTGGAGCACAGCGTCTTCGCCCTGCCGTTCGCGCTGAGCGGCGCGTGGCTCGCTGCCGCGGGAGTGCCGCCCGCCGCCGACCTCGGACTGGTGATCTTGGCCGCCGTGGCCGCGCGGTCTGCGGCAATGGCCTTCAATCGCCTCGTGGATCTGCGGATTGACGCTGCCAATCCGCGCACGGCGCAGCGTGAACTGCCGAGCGGCCGCCTCACGACAGGCTACGCCGCCGCGTTCACCGCCGTGAGCGCGGCGATCTTCGTCGCGAGTGCCTTCGCGCTGGCGCCGATCTGCGGCTGGCTCGCTCTGCCGCTCTTGCTGCTATTACTCGGCTATTCCCTCCTGAAACGATTCACACTTTTGTGTCATCTTGGTCTCGGGCTTGCGCTGGCCTGCGCTCCGGCAGGCGCCTGGCTCGCTGTGGCGAAAGATTTCCATGCAGGTTGGAGTCTGCCGTTGTGGATAGGCGCCGGCGTGGTGGCCTGGGTGAGCGGTTTCGACTTGCTCTATGCGCTGCAGGACGAGGCCCATGATCGGGCTGTGGGCTTGCACTCCTGGCCGGCTCGCTTCGGCGCCAAGCGCACGCTGACCGCCTCCGCTTGTGCCTTCCTGCTCGCACTCGGCGCGTGGGGGATTGCCGGCTACGGCGCCGGACTCGGACCTGCGTATTGGGGCGGATGGATCGTGGTAGCCGCGCTGCTCACCGCAGAGCAGATTCTGGTCCGGCGCCGCGGTTTGCAGGGTGTTCCCGCAGCCTTCTTCACGGTGAATGCCTGGGTCGGGCCGGTGTACTTCCTCGGCCTCTGGCTCGGGCTGCCGTCCGCCGCCGCCGCGCCGCTAGCCTGGATTCGCTGATGAGTGCTGCAGCCCGACGCGCCCGCGCCCCGGACCCGGGCGAGACTTTCCGAACGTGGCGCG
>CAZCXL010000196.1:0-5420 GCA_964502625.1 uncultured Planctomycetales bacterium
GGCGCGCTGCGCGACATTCCGGGATTGATCGTGGCCGTGCCGTCGCGTGGCGACGACGCCGCCCGCATGCTGCGCGGCTGCGTCGCCACGGCGAAGGCGAACGGACGCGTTGCCTTGTTCCTCGAACCCATTGCGCTTTATCACGAGCGTGATCTCTATGAACCGGGAGATGGTGGCTGGCTTTGCAACTATCCGGCGCCCACCGGAACCGCCGAAGACGTGCTCTTGCCGGGAGACGTGGGAGTGCACGGCGCCGAACACCGCGATCTGCTGATCGTCAGTTTCGGCAACGGCGTGCGCATGAGTCTGCGTGTGGCGCGGACCTTGGAGCAGAAGCACGGCATCAGGGCGCGCGTGCTGGATGCGCGCTGGCTCAATCCGCTGCCGCTGGCGGAAATTTCTCGACATGCCGCGGAATGCATCGGCGTGCTTGTGGCCGACGAATGCCGAGCCACAGGCGGTGGCATCGCAGATGCCGTGATCGCTCATCTCGCCGAATCCGGCTACCGCGGGGCCTTGGCCTCAGTGCGCGCCGCAGACAGCTACGTGCCGCTGGGGCCCGCCGCGGACCTCGTGCTGATGAATGAGGCGGACCTCCTGCGCGCGGCTGCTACAATGGCAGGTTCGGCCCGCGCTGGCCGCCACTAGTGAACGATCTCAACGCTCCCGCCTCGGCCTTCCGAGACCTCGGACTCAGCGAACCGCTGCTCCGCGCGCTCAATGACGTCGGTTACGAGGCGCCCACTCCGATCCAGACTGCGGCCGTGCCGCCGCTCTTGGCCGGACGCGACCTTGTCGGTCAAGCCCAGACGGGAACCGGAAAAACCGGCGCGTTTGCATGGCCGCTGCTGTCGGGAGTCAAGCTCGAGCAGCGTGTGCCGCAAGCTCTGGTGCTGGTGCCCACGCGCGAGCTCGCGATCCAGGTTGCTGAAGCTTTCCAAAGCTATGCGGTGCATCTGAAGGACTTCCACGTGCTGCCGATCTACGGCGGCCAGGCCTACTCGGTGCAACTGCGCCCGCTCAAACGGGGCGCGCACATCATCGTCGGCACTCCGGGCCGGGTGATGGATCACATTCGACGCGGCACGCTCGTGCTCGATGGCGTGCGCACGCTCGTGCTCGACGAAGCCGACGAAATGTTGCGCATGGGCTTCCTGGAAGACGTCCAGTGGGTGCTTGAGCAACTGCCGAAGGAGCGCCAGATCGCGCTGTTCTCCGCGACCATGCCGGATGAAATCCGGCGCATCGCGCAGCGCTATCTCCGCAATCCCGAGACCATCCGCGTGCAAGCGCGGACCGCCGCTGCGGAGACCATTCGCCAGCGCGCCTGGGTGCTGCCGCCCGCGCGCAAACTCGAGGCGCTCACTCAACTGCTCGAAGCGGAAGAGTTCGACGCCATGCTGGTTTTCGTGCGCACCCGCCTCGCCACGGCGGAACTCGCCGGGCGTCTGGAGGCACGCGGCCATTCTTGCGCCCCGCTGAGCGGGGAAATGGTGCAGCGCGAACGCGAGCGCACCATCGAGCGCTTGCGCGCGGGACAGTTGGACATCTTGGTATGCACCGACGTCGCGGCGCGCGGCCTGGATCTGGAGCGGATCAGCCACGTCGTCAACTTCGACATGCCCTCTGACGTGGAGTCGTACGTGCACCGGATCGGCCGCACTGGCCGCGCCGGGCGCTCCGGCGAGGCGATTCTGCTGGTGGCTCCGCGCGAACGGCATCTGTTGCGCTCCATCGAGCGCATGCTCGGCAAGCCCGTCGAGCCCTTGGTGCTGCCGACGGCCGACGAAATCAACGAGCAACGGATCGCGCGCTTCAAGACGCGCATCACCGAAGCGCTCGCCGAAGAAGAGATCCCCGTCTACGAGAAGATCATGCGCAGCTACGTCGCAGAGACCGGCACCGATCCGATCCTGGCGGCCGCCGCGCTCGCGATGCTCGCCCAAGGCGAGGAACCCTTGTTGCTCCAAGAGCGCACGCCGATCACGGTGGTTTCCCGTCCGCCGCCGCCGCAACCGCGCCGGCAAGAGAGTTTCCGCGAACCGGAACGCGAACGTGAGCGTGAGCCGCAAACCGGCGCGCGCAAATGGATCGTGCCGCCCCCGGAGCGCGGCATGGAACGCTGGCGCGTGGAAGTCGGCCGGGTGCACGGAATCGCGCCCGGAATGTTGGTGGCGGCGCTGGTCAACGGCGCCGGAGTTTCCGGCGAAGCCATTGGCCGCATCGAGCTCTACGGCGATTTCAGCACCGTGGACTTGCCCGCGGACCCGCCCGCCGACGTGTTGCGCGATCTGCACCGCACCAAGGTGAAGGGGCGTCCGCTGGAAGGACGGCGACTGAACGAGGAAGAGATTCAGCGCTGGTCGGTCAAAGAACGCGCGCCGCGGCCGTAGTCCAGTCGCAGGGCTAGCCTAGAGAGCATGCTGCTCTCCTCGCTGCTGTTCCTGGGCTCGCTGCAAGAGCCCGTCGTTACGCCCGAGCTGGTGGTCGCCGTGCAGGCGGCGCGCATGTTCGACGCGGAGTCAGGCACCATGCGCAACGGAGTGCGCGTGCTCGTGCAAGGTGACCGGATTCTGGCGGTGCTCGAGCGCTCCGCCCCGCTGCCAGTGGGCGCGGTTCTCATCGATCTTGGCGACCGCACCTTGCTGCCCGGATTTTTGGACTGCCACACACATCTGTGCTCCGATTTGGGAGAGGGCTGGGTGCACCGCGACGTGGTGGAGACCGCCGCCGATGCCGCGCTCCGCGGCGCGCACAACGCGCGCATCACGCTGCACGCAGGATTCACCACGGTCCGCGACGTTGGGTCCACCGGATTCGCCGACATTGCGCTCATGCGGGCGATTGACCGCGGCGACGTTGAGGGACCGCGCATGATTCCGGCGGGCCACACACTGTCGATTACCGGCGGGCACTCCGACGTCACCGGCTACGCGCCGGGCGTAATGGAAGTCGGGCCGGAGTCGGGAGTCGCCGACGGCGCGGAGCAGGCGTTGCGCGCGGTGCGCTATCAGATCAAGCATGGCGCGAAGGTGATCAAGATTTGCGCCACGGCGGGCGTGCTCTCGTGGGAGGCTTCGGTCGGCGCGCAGCAATTCTCTGAAGAAGAAATGCGCGTGATCGTCGAAGAAGCCGCACGGCATGGGCTGGCGGTGGCCGCGCACGCGCACGGGATTGAGGGGATCAAGGCCGCGATTCGCGCCGGAGTGACCTCGATCGAACACGGCAGCATGATCGACGCCGAGGCGATCGCCATGATGAAAGAAAAAGGCACCTTCCTCGTGCCCACCACCGCGCTGGCCGACGCGATCCGGCTCGACGTGCTGCCTGGACCGATCCGCGCGAAGGCCGAGTGGCTTTTACCGCGCGCCAAAGACAATCTGCGCGCTGCGATCAGCGCCGGAGTGAAGATTGCCTTCGGCACCGACGCCGCCGTCATCCCCCACGGCACCAACGCCACCGAATTCGCTGCGCTGGTGCGCCGCGGCATGTCCCCCGCCCGTGCGCTGCAAACCGCCACCATCCGCGCCGCGGAACTCTGCCGTACGCCGGATCGTGGACGCATCACCGCGGGCCTGCTCGCGGATTTGGTGGCCGTTCCCGGCGACCCGCTCACCGACATCACGGCCACGGAGCGCGTGGAGTTCGTGATGAAGGGCGGCGTCGTGGTGCTGCGCCCGGAGTGAGCCGGGTGCCGCGGGATTAGTTGGTGATCTCGCGCACCAAGACGTTGCGGAACTCGATCGGCACGCCTTCGGATTGCAGGCCGATGGCGCCGGGCATCTCCTGGCACCAGTGAATCTCGTTCTGCAGCACGCCGTTGACCTCCGACGTCAATACGCTGCGGTCCATGCGAATGCGGTAGTGGTTCCACTCACCGAGCGGTTTCTCGGAGGAGGGCATCAATTTCGTGGTGCGACGTCCGCTGGTGCGCGCCGGATCGGCGTTGGCCGGGAAGTTGCCGATGTTCCAGACGTCGCCGGCATCTCCACTGTTCAGTTGAGATTCCATGGAGAGCGGCCACACCGAATGCGGCTCCTGCACGCGCACGAGCACGCCCGAGTTGCCGGCCACTCCCGGATCGAAGCGCCACTCCAGGGTGATTTCAAAGTTCGTGAACTTGCGCTCCGTGTAGAGATAGCCTGCGGGATTTCCTTCACAGCGCAACACGCCATCGCGGAGCTTCCAGGTCTTTGCGGGATCGCCACCGGGGAGGTGGAACTTCCAGCCCTGAAGCGCGCCTCCCTCCAGCAGCGCCAACGGCGGACCGAACACGGGCCTGCGCCCGAGATCGGAACGTAGGAACGCGGCGAGGTCGGCGAGGTCTTGGGCGCCCAGGCCGAGCGCGGCGGCCTCGGGCATGAGCGAGGTTTCTTGCCGCACACGCTTGACGATGCGCGCAGACTCCACCACCTGCCTGCGTCCAGCCAGATCGCGCAGCACCACCAGATCTCCGTCGGCGAGCACCGATCCCACCAACACGCTGCCGTCGTCGAGCGTCAAAGTCCAGGAGTCGAAGCCGAAGGCAATGCTCGCGCTGGGATTCAAGACCGCGTCGATCAATTCGCGTGAACCGTACTTGGCGCGAATCATGCTGAGGTCGGGACCGATCGGCCCACCGAGCCCGTCGGACACGTGACACACCGAGCAAGTCGCCTTGCCGCGGAACAGTTCGCGGCCGCGCGCGGAATCTCCGGCCAACGCCGCAATCTCGTCGAGCGCAGGCAGGGCCTCGCCACTGGCGCTGCGTTGCGGAAAGGCTTTGCCGGCAAGCGCGCGCACTGCAAGGTCGGCGTGATTGCGCAACTTGGGCGCCACCGCTTCGCGCACGGACGCAGCCAGTCCTTCGGCGTGCTCGATCAGGTACACCGCGCCGTCGGTGGATTCAGCGAGCGCCAGAGCCGCTTCCACGCCACCGGCCAGGGCTGCGCGCTGCAACTCGACCTGACGCGCGCGATTGGGACGCTTCTCCAGATGCACGGCGAAGTGAATGGAAGTTTGCGTGCCCGCAGAAGCCGCGCCGCCATCGTCCGGCGCGCACGTGGCGGTGAACCGCTCAACCCCTTTCGGAATTCGAAACGCGATGCGCGAATTTGCATGCGTGCCAATTCCATCCTGAACGGGCTGGCCCGCCACGCGGAATGCGCGGCCGTCGGCGGCGGCGTTCTTGCGCGCCTCCCCCCAGGCCGCGCTCGCTTCAATCCAATCCAAACTCGTCAGCGCAACTTCGCCGTCCGTGCCTGAGAAACGCGGGGAGATCCAATCAGCCCAGTCGTAATTGATGCCATCTCCAGCGTCATCCACCACCAACCACAGCACGTCGGCGCCGTCGAGGGCGATGTCCACCGCAGCGCTTTGGCCGGGTCGCAACACCGCGGACTCCCAGGCGCGCTCCGCGCGTGCAAAGTCGCCGGTGACTG
>CAZCXL010000197.1:0-5419 GCA_964502625.1 uncultured Planctomycetales bacterium
GGCGTGGCCTCTTGGGAAAGAATGGACAGCGCGAGCGTCAGTGCGGTCAGGATGAGCATGGTTCGCCGATTCGAAGGGACTGCGGGCGATTCTACTCCCGAGCGGAGGCCTGCTTGAGCAACTCGATTTCGCTGAATCCGACGGAGCAGGCGCCCAAAGCGCCGCGGCGGATCTCCTGGATCTCGATGCGGAGCGTCTTGACTTCCAATTCCTTGCCCAGATCAAGTTCCCAGCGTCCAGGCAAGCTTGCAGGCAGATCCAGAATGCGCGTCTCCGAGCCATTGATCGTGAGCCGCACACGGGCCGGCTCGGCCTGCTGTTCGGAATCCACTGGCAGCCAGCGCGCGGCGTGGATGACGATCGCGCGCCC
The DNA here is from genome assembly GCA_964502625.1 of uncultured Planctomycetales bacterium. Lineage (GTDB taxonomy): Bacteria > Planctomycetota > UBA1135 > UBA1135 > UBA1135 > JAQBVK01. Next base: position 371 of record CAZCXL010000197.1, read on the forward strand.
ACGTGTGCGACGGCCCAATTTGATCTCCAGGCTGGGCGCCAAGTCGTTGACTGCGCACATCCAGCGCGACGAGAAAACTTGATCGCAGACGAAGTTGGGGGTGGAGCCCACACCCGTGGAACTCGCCGAGGCTTCGCACATGCCCCCACGCAGCAGGTTGTCTTCGTGGGCGGTGGCTTGGCGTGCGGCCACCTTGGAATTGCTTACCGCTTCGTGCACGATTTCGATCGTTCCGGACCCGACTGAACTGCCGTCGTGCAAGAAGGCGCTTGCGCGCAGTTGCCACAGGCCCGGCGCGTCCAGCGCTGCGCTGGCGTCAAAGCGCTTGCTGCGGCCGCCTTCGAGCGGCTTCCAATCACCGCCGGGCGCGCGCAGCCAGTACACCACGCGTGCGTATCGAGTGAAATCACGCGAGTTCGCGTCCACCCAAAGCCGGAGGTCCGGGTCGAGCGCCGCGCGCATGACAAGCGGCCCTTCGTCGCTCGAACTGGCGAAGAGGCGGCCGGCTCCAGTGTCACCGCCGGGTTGCGTGATGGCGGCCTGCGCGGTGGCGCGTGTTAAAAACAGCAGAGCGAAACTGCTGTCCACGTCGCTCTCGTGGGCCATGCTCCATGCACCATTGGCGCGTTGTCGCTCCAGCAACCACGCAGCGCCTTCCGGATACCACGCGTGCTCGCCAAAGCTCTGCGTGTCCATGAGAGCGCCAGCGCGTTCCAATCCATAGAGCATGTAGGTGGTCCAGCCTTCGCCGTGACCGAGTGCCGCGTGTAGCGGGCAATTCTCGCCCAACCAGATCACTCCCGCGTCAGCCGCGCTGAGCACGCGCTTGCCCGCCGCATCACCTAGGTGCAGCGCGCAAATCCTGAGCGTGCCGATCCCCGCCGCAGTCATGGAGGCATACGCCTGCCCACCGAAGTAGTAGCCGAAGCCGATGCCGCGCGCGCGCGATCCCGAGCGTCCGTTGGCGCTTGGCTGGCAAGCAATCGTGGCGGTGGACAACTCCCGCCAAGTGTCATGTGGCACTTTCACCCCGCGCTGAGCGGCCGCGTGCAGTGCGAGTGCCGCGAACTGTGTGTTTGAGAGATCTCCGACGCCCTCTGGATACGCCCACAAACCGTTTCCGGCCTGGCTGGCGATCAGATCGCCCGCGAGCTCTTCGATCCACTCGTTGTGCGCGGAATCACCGAAGGCATTCACTGCGAGCAAGGTGAGCGCAATCGCGTAGACCTGTTGCGGCGGAGTGCGCCGCAACGCCGCAAGCGCGCGTTGCGCGGCAGCATGGTCGCGCGGGAGGCCGGACTTCATCAGCGCGAAGAGCGCGAGCGCGGTGGTGCCCGAGGGATATCCCGGCCATTCCGTCCACGAGCCGTCGGGAAGCTGCCGCGAAAGTAGAAACTGCATGCCCGCGTCCACCGCGCGGTTGATGCGCGGCTGCGTCAACGGATGCGCGCTGCGCAGTTCGAACCACCACGCGTCGTCCGCAGCAACGCTTTCGATCAGCAAATGATTGAGCCCTCTGCGCAAGCTGAGCGGCAGGCGAGTGAACTGTTCCATTCCTCCCTGTGGGCTCTCGCCCACCAGTCTTCCGTTGAGCCACACCCGCAGCGTTCCGCGACCGCTGACCGCAGCCGGCCAGACGAAGTCGTCGCGCGCGTGCACGGAGCAGTAGAAGAATGCACTGCTGCGATCAGCGGCTGTTCCGAGAATCGGGATGCGGCGGAGTTCGATGCGCCCCGTTTCCAGGCCCACGCGTTCGCGGGGATGGAGGAAGTTTTTGGCCGCGGCGTCCGCCAAGGCGTCGAAATCCACGTCGCGCCACAAGAGAGGCGCGCCGCCCTTGACCGCAAAACTTTCGTCCAGAGCGGTCCACGGTTGACCGGTTTGCAAACTACTCGCCCATCCCGCTGGCAAGGAGGCGGAAGTTTCCGGCGTTCGCGCGGGAAGCGGGCCCAGTGCCCTCCACTCGCCGGCGAGGCAGGCCGGTTCAGGATCTTCGCGGAACACCGCATTCGGCGGTTCGCCGAAAGGGAACTGAAGCGGGGCCACCGCAAGGAAGAGCCAGGCTCCCATCCCCACCAGCCTAGTGAAGGCGCGGCATGGCGGTAACCTTGTCCTTGCAGATCCATGGCATTCCTCCCGCGTTGTGCTCTCGTGGCGGTGGCAACCCTGGTTGCCGTTGCGGCGCTTCCGGCTCAGGAGAGCGAGTTGGACACGGCTCTCCGCTATGGCCGCGAGGCTCTTGCGGCGAAGAAGTCGGAAGAGGCGTACCGGCATCTCTTGTTCGCGCTCGCACGCACCCCCGATCCGGCGTCGGTGGCGCGCTTGCTGCTGGAAAATGCCGCAGCGGATCCGGACGCGCGCGCGCTCTGGGCGCACGATTGGCTGGCCTTCGCCGCCGACGCGCGCGGTAAGGCGCTGCTGAACGCGAAGGATCAGGCGGCGATGCCTGCGGCGGATCCGTGGCCCGTCGCGCTTGCGCAAGCGCGCGCCGCCGCGGTCAAGGACCTGCTCAAGTTCCGCGACCGAAATGCGCGCTCGCGTCACGCCGGCGACGCGCTGGTTGCGGAGTGGAGCGAGGACCTGGCGCGCCGCCTTGCGCGCGGAAGCCCGGCCTTGCTCGCAGAGACGGCTGGCAAGGCTTCGCCAGAAATTTCTGCGGATCGCACGGTCCAGCACGCAGTCGTGGACGCGCTGCGCAAACTCGCGCGCTCCGCCGCTTCCACCGGAGATCGCGCCACGCTGTTGCGCGCGGGCCGTGCGCTCGCGGGTCTTGTGGATCAGGCCAACAACTTTGAGGAGAAATCAGGCGGGCTCGAGCCTCCGGATCTGCCCGGCGCCGGCGAGGACGCCTCAGATGCGATCAGCCGCGCACGCCAGGGTCTCGAAGCTAAGGTCCAGGTGTGGACGATTGCGGAACTTGAGCAGATGGACGAAGAGGAGGCACGCGCCTTTACCGTAGACCACGCATCGTTCGCAAATCCCGGCGTGACCTGGTCTCCGCAAAATTGGTATCGGATCGAGACGGGATGCGGGCACGGAACCCTGCTGGGCGCCGCAACGTCGGTTGAGGACCATCATCTGCGCTTGGCCAATTGGTACGGCAAGGATCCGTTCGTGGGCCGACCCGGCACCGTGCGAATTGTGAACGAATCTTTCGGATTGGAGATGGAGGGAGCGCCCTTCTGGTGGGTGGGAGGTTTCCAGGGTGGCGACGTGACCACCGTGAAGTTCACGATCGGCACGATTCCCGGCCTTGGTCGGCTGTTGACTCACGAATTGACCCACCGTTTTGACGGCTCGATTTATCCTGGCATTCCCTCCTGGCTCGCAGAAGGCCGCGCAGTCTGGACCGCCTCTTCCTACGGCGCCATGGTGGATCGTCATTTCGTGGAAGATCGCGCGGATTGGGGAGCGATGGGCGGCACTCTCAACCTCGGCTACGGCAATCCTGACAAGCTGCTCGAGTTGCTCGAAGGGACGATCGAGGAATACCGCGACAACTACACCGTGGGCTACGCCCTGTGGGTGTATCTGCGCTCGTGGAGCGGACCCGAGGAGGGCGGCAAGCCGCTGTACGCGGGTCGACTCGAGGAGTACATGCAAGCCTGTGCGCGTTCGCGCAAGAATCCGGCGGACCTCTTCTTGGGAATCTTTGCCGACGGCAAGGAAGGCCGGCCTGAAGAGCTTGAAGCGTTCACGGAAGAGTTCGCAAAATTTTTGCGCGGCTTCTATTGGAAGGAGCCCGCGCCCTGGACGGCGCGCTACAACCGCGAGCCGATGGGGGGAGAAAACGGCGCGGTCGTCTATGACGAGCCGACCTGGACTTGGCAGCGTCATCGCGCCGAGCCTTGGTTCGGACAGGATCACGCGCGCGTTGCGGGAGAGTTGCTTGCCGCTGCGGGACACGAGGAAGAGGCTGCGAGCGCCTTTCAGTGGAGCCTTGCGGTGGATGAGCCCCCTGATGCCGCACTCGAAGTATTGGCCGGATCGCTCTCCAAGATGAAGCAGACCGCCGCGGCCTGGTGTGCACAGCGTTGGTTGCGCTTCGACTCGCCGCGACGCCACGAATTGGAGCCTGGACCGGCTCCGTTCCTGCGCGAGATTGCCGACCTGCAGGCACTGTTGCAGAAGCGCGGTGAAGCTGCGCGCGCCTACGCCGCAAGCGGTTGGTGGCTGGCCGCCGCCGCGCTGGCCGCTGAGCACGACGAGCTGGCATGGGCGCTGGGTCTGCCGCCTCTAGGCTTGGAGATTCCTGCCGCGACCATCGAGCGCATCCGCGCGCGCGACACCGGCCTGCATCCTTTCGACGCGCCGTCGCGCTGGATTGGACTCGAAGGCTTCGGTGAGAGCGGACTCACGGGTCACGAGGATCGCCGCGTGCCCGGCCTCTGGTACGTGGATGCGCGCGGCGACGTGCACGTGGGACGCGAGGAGCCGCGCGGAGGCACGGACACGATTGACCGAGCCTCGTATTGGCGTGACGCTTTCGTGCAGGCGCTTGGCTGGCAAGACCCTGGCCGCTACGTGGTGCGCGCGAAGATCGAGATGACCACGGCTTTCGTCAATGCTGCCGTGGTGTTGGGATGGGCGCGGCGCGATCGCAACGTGCGCGTCAGCCTCAATGGGGGAGACTATGAATATTCCATTGGCGAGCGCGACGACCGCTCCGCTTCCGACGGACTCGGTTGGGGTCTGACCGGACTGTTCGCACGCGGCGGCGACGTGGGCGGCAATCACGCTTTTGGCGGCGACCGCACCACCTTTGAGATCGAGGCCGTGGTGGACGGCCCCACGATCGAATTGTTTCTCGACGGCGACGAGAAGACCGCATGGACGATGCTCGACGGCCGCCCGATCCAGGGTTTGGTGGGCTTCCTCACCAGCCAGGGCGCGATCCGCGTGATCGCACCCGAAATGCAACGCCAAGATCGCACGCTGTGGAGCGCCGCCGGTCGCGCCATGGGCGGCGGCTTGCATCCCCGCCGGCTGGGCGCGGCGTCTTGGAATGCTTTGATCGGTCGCCCGGTGAGTGGCCTGCCGCTCGGTCAG
>CAZCXL010000198.1:0-5411 GCA_964502625.1 uncultured Planctomycetales bacterium
GGAACGAGTGAACGGTCCGGAGGCCTACCGCCAGGTGATGGGCGAGCAGCGCGTCGGCATCGAGAATCGCGGCGCCGGCGCGCCGCGCGAACCGCGCAGCAGCCAGGAGATGTACTTCACCAGCAAGTGGGAGCACTCACCGGCGGGCGACATTTACAACAAGGGTTCGTGGATCATCCATTCCTTGCGCTACCTGCTCGGCGACGAAGAATTCTTCCGCGTGTTGCGCCGCTTCGCCTATCCCGATCCCGCTATGGAAAAGATCACCGACGGAAGCCAGTGCCGCTTCGCGACGACCGACGAGTTGCTCGCGATCGCGCAGAAAGAAACCAAGCGCGAGTTGGCCTGGTTCTGGGAGCTCTATCTGCGCCAGCCGGCGTTGCCCGAATTGAGCAGCGAAGTGAAGGACGGCTCACTGCACCTCGCCTGGAAGACGCCGAACAACTTGCCTTTCCCGATGCCGGTGGACGTGGAGATCAGCGGCAAGATCACGCGCGTGGAAATGCCGGACGGCGTCGGAGTCGTGGCGCTCCGCGGCAAGAAGAACTACGTGGTCGATCCGCTGAACTGGCTGCTCCGCGTGCCGGACGCGGTGCCGGGGAAGAAGGCCAAGGACTGAGCCACGGGTCCACGAATCAGCAGGGAGTGCAAGCCGTCAGATAATCGATCACGTCGGCGGCGGTGTAGTGAGCGCGCCCGTTCAGGAATTCACTGATCGTCTCGAGGTCTTTGCCGCTAGTAAGGATCGGCAGTTCTTCGAGTCCGCCTGCGCGCACCTGCGGATGCCCGATGACGGCCAACAGGCCGTTGCACAAGCACTCCCGACCCACGGTTTCCTCGAGCTTGCCGCCCTTGCGTACGAAAGCGGCCACGGGTTCTCCCGGGCAGCGGTAGCCGATCTTGCCGTCCTCGCGCCGAAACGCAACTCGCAGGCAACCGAGGTCGCAGAGTCGTTCGCGCACGACTGCCGGCTCGCGATTGTCGAGAAAGTGAACGCGCTTGAACGGATAGCCAGTCGGTGACGCGCGCGCGTCGGTCCGCACCTCGACCTCACCGCGCGCCGCGCGCTCGAGTACGGAACGCTTGAGCGCTTCGTGGATGCCGGATTCGTCGCAGTAGGCGAAGAGGGTTCCGACCTGCACGCCGGCGGCGCCCTCCGCGAGTGCGGCTTCAAGTTGCGCGGGATGGCCTGCGCCACCCGCCAGCCAAAACGGAAGCCCGAGTTCGCGGATCTTGGCGAGATTCACCTCGTCTCGCTCGCCGTAGAGCGGCTCGCCGCGTTCGTTCAAACTCAGCTCACCGCGCGGCGGCGCGTTGTGACCGCCGGCAGTATGTCCTTCGATGATGAGGCCATCCACGCGCCCGTTGGCCTTGCGGGCGAGCATGGTCGCAAGCGAATGACTCGCGACGATCGGGAGGAAAGCCGGCCGAAGCAGCGGAAGAGGCGTGGTCTCCCAGTGCGCGCACGGATCCAACTCCAGGAACTCGCGGGTATCCAAGGAATCTCCTTCCACGTGGAGTTGGATGCGCGTCTGCCGATGCTCGGACAACCAGTCGAGCACGGCGGGGATCTCGCGCGGGATTCCGCTCCCCATCAACACGCAACTCACCCCAGCTAGCATGGCTCCGTAGAGGGTCGGCAGAGTTGGGATCTGAATCTTGGTCAGCAGGTTGATGCCGACCGGTCCGTCATGCCCCTCTCGGGCGAGCCACACTTCTACGTAGGCGGCGAGCATGATCAATTCTTGGCGCGCGGGCCCGATGACCTGGCGCAACAACGGCAACAAAGCGTAGGGCTCGCCGGCGGCGCGGCCACCGGCCTTGAAGTAGCGGCGCAGCACGGCATCAGCGACACCTGGAATAGGGAATCGTTCCATGCCGCGGCGCATGGATCCGCCAGGGTCGCCGTCTTGGAGCCGGCGCACGAGCACCGTGTCCATGCCGGTGCCGGATACGACCCCCATGTGTCCAGTGCGTGCCACGGCGTTGGCGAGCCGCCAGTTGGAAACCGCGGCACCCATGCCACCCTGGATGATCAGGGGCGGTGCGAAGGAACGCTCGATGCGGCAAGGATATCGGCGAAGCGCGCAGAACGAGCGATTGCAGACCGGTCGTCTCGAATTGAGGGAGCACCCCACATTCCGCTGCTCCAAACACTTGAGCTCGCGCTACGATTCCGAGCGTGAGGTATTGGTGGGTCAACCAGAATAAGACCTACCGGCATGAGGTGCCGGGAGGCTATCTCTGGTCACCGAAACGCAAAGCCAACCGCGGCCTGAATCCGTTCTATGAATTCATGCGCGAAGTTTCACCCGGCGACCTCGTGTTCTCCTTCTACAACACGCGGATCCCGGCCTTCGGCATCGCGCGCTCCTACGCCTATGAGGCACCGAAGCCCGACTTCGGCACGGCTGGACGCAACTGGAGCGACATCGGCTGGCGCGTGGACGTCGCGTTCCACCAGATTCACACGATTGTGCGGCCGGTGGATTGGATCGAGCACCTGCGGCCTGACTTGCCCATGCGCTATTCACCTCTCCAACAGAACGGGCGCGGTCAGCAAGGCGTCTACCTTACGGAGCTCCCGAGACCGCTCGCACTGAAGCTCGCCGACATCATCGGCACGGACGTCGCCGCGATCGCGCGCAGCGAACTCCTCACGGAAAACGACACCATCGCGGCCACTTTGGAAGTCGTCCTCTGGGAGGATCATCTGCGCAAAGAAATTGAAGGAAACTCAGCCTTGGAGATCACCGAGCGGCGGCAATTGGTCTTGGCTCGCATTGGCCAGGGGCGCTTCCGCGAGAGCGTCCAGCAACATGAAACCCACTGCCGGGTGACGCGCGTGGACCGCATCGAGCACCTGCGCGCCAGCCACTGCAAGCCTTGGCGGGATTCGAATAACCAAGAGCGGCTCGACAGCGAGAATGGACTCCTGTTGACGCCCTCGATTGACCACCTCTTCGATCGTGGCTTCATCTCCTTCCAGGACCAAGGGAAACTGCTGATCTCACCCGTCGCTCACCGTGAATCACTCCACAAGATGGGAGTGCCTGTGGACGGTGAGACGAACGTGGACCGCTTCCGTGTCGGACAGTCACGCTTCCTCGAGTATCATCGAGACGAAGTGTTCCTCAAGTCTCGCCTTCGGCGTGCCTAGGGTTCCAGTCGTACTACTCTTGCAGGTCTAGACAGACCGCGACGGCCTCTTTGACGCGTTCCATCATGACGTCGAATGCCTTGGCCATGGCTTGCCGGAGCAGTTCACCCCGGCCCTTCAAGTCTACCCCCCGTACGCCGCGATCCCCGTCACTGCCTGCCCGATGATCAAACCATGCACCTCGTGGGTGCCTTCGTAGGTCAGCACCGTCTCCAGGTTGCACATGTGACGGCCCGCGCGGTATTCGAGCGTGATGCCGTTCGCGCCGAGCAGCGTGCGGCACTCGCGGCTGATCACCAGCGCGGCGTGCACGTTGTTGCGCTTGGCCATGCTCACCATCTGCGGCTTCATGATGCCCTCGTCCTTCATGCGGCCGAGGCGCAGCACCAGGAGTTGCGCCTTGGTGATCTCCGTCGCCATGTCGGCGAGTTTGGTCTGCGTGATCTGGAAGCGCGCGAGTGGTCCGCCGTGGATCTGGCGCTGCAGGGTGTAGCCCAGCGCCTCGGCAAAGCAGTCTTGCGCCGCCCCCACCGCACCCCAGGCGATCCCGTAGCGCGCCTGCGTCAGGCACATCAGCGCGGATTTCAGATCCTGGGTGTTCGGTAGCCGGTTCGCTTCCGGCACGCGCACGCCATCACAGATCAACTCGCTGGTCACCGAGCAGCGCAGCGACCACTTGTGCTTGGTCTCGGGCGCTGAAAATCCCTTGCGCTCCTTCTCGACCAAGAAGCCCTGCACCACGCCGGCCTCGTCCTTGGCCCAGAAGATGCTGACGTCGGCCTGCGTGCCGTTCGTGATCCACATCTTCTGACCGTCCAGCACCCACTCGCCCCCCACCTTGCGGCAGCGCGCGCGCATGCCACCCGGATCACTGCCGAAGTCCGGCTCCGTCAGGCCAAAGGCGCCGATCTTCTTGCCACTCGCGAGCTGCGGCAGCCAATGCTTCTTCTGCTCCTCGCTGCCGAACGCAAAGATCGGGTACATCACTAGCGCGCCCTGCACGCTCATGAAGGAGCGGATTCCGGAATCCACGCGCTCGATCTCCTGGCAGATCAGTCCGTACTGGACCGAGTTCATGCCCAGGCCGCCGTAGGCCTCCGGGATCGTCGGTCCGAGCAGTCCCATCTCGCCGAACTCCGGCGACAGCTCCTTGGGGAAAGTGCCGGCCTCCCAGTGCTCGGCCACGATCGGCTGCAAACGCTCGGCCGCCCAGGCGCGCACTTCATCGCGAATCGCGCGCTCTTCCTCGGACAGCAGATCGTCCATGCGGAAGAAGTCGAGTTCGGCACGGACACGGTCGGCGAGGGCGGGATTCATGGCGGATGTTGGGAATGCTCGGACTCCCTATTCTAAGCCCTTCGATGGCGCGCATCCTGGTCACCTCGGCGCTCCCCTACGCCAACGGGCCGATCCATTTCGGCCACGTCGCGGGTGCGTATTTGCCCGCCGACGTCCACGTGCGCTTTCAGCGCATGCGCGGGCATCAAGTGCTCTACGTCTGCGGCACTGACGAGCACGGCGTCGCCATCACGCTGAAGGCGGAGCAGGCGGGCGTCGGCTACCGCGAATACGTGGACCACTGGCACGCGGAAATCAAAGCGCTCTTCGACCGCTTCGGCATCCGCTTCGACGTCTGGTCCGGCACCGCGCGCTGCCCGCACCACCTGCCGCTCGCCCAAGAATTTTTCCGCGTGCTGCTCGCGCGCGGACTGGTCTTCGAACAGGTTGAAGAGCAGTGGTTCAGCGAAGCGACCGGGCGCTTTCTTCCCGACCGCTACCTACAAGGCCGCTGCCCTTCCTGCTCCTTCGAGAAAGCCCGCGGCGACGAGTGCCCGAAGTGCGGATCCTGGATCGACGCGCGCAAACTCGGCGACCCGATCAGCCTGGTGGACGGCTCGCGCCCCATTCTCAAGGCCACGCGCCACTGGTATCTGGATCTACCCAAGATCCTCGAGCAGGGTCTGGGCGAGTGGTACCACGCCAAGCAGACCGCCGGCGATTGGAAGCCGAACGTGGACGGCTACGTCCGCGAAATGCTCGCCGACCTCAAGCCGCGTCCGATCACCCGGGATCTGCCGTGGGGCGTGCCGCTGCCCGAAGGTGTGACTTCGGAACCCGGCAAAGTCCTCTACGTGTGGTTCGACGCGCCGATCGGCTACGTCAGCGCCACCGCAGAATGGTGCGCGCGCGTCCACAACGATCCGGAGCGCTGGCGGGACTGGTGGCAGAACGAGGAAGTGCGCCTCGTCCA
>CAZCXL010000199.1:0-5396 GCA_964502625.1 uncultured Planctomycetales bacterium
CGCCGCGAGCAACGACACCGCGCCCGCGCTGATGAGCCTGGATGCGGAGCTGCGCTTCGTCGGCCCGGCGGGCGAGCGCCGCATGAAAGTCGAAGAACTCTGGCAGGCCGACGGAATTTGGAACAAGAAAGTCGGACCGCAAGATCTGCTGGTGGAGATCCGTGTGCCCGCTACGCCCGCCGGACACCATGGCGCCTACGGCAAGCTGCGCGACCGCAACTCGATTGACTTTCCGCTGTTCGGACTCGCGGTGCGCATGGATCTTGCCGCGAACGGCTCCGTGAGCACGATTGCGCTGGTGGCCGTCGCCCTGCAGGCGCGCCCGTGGCGGCTGCGTCACGTGGACGCGCTGCTCGGCACTCAGCCGGGCACGCCGGAATTCGACGCTGCCCTCGAAGAAGTGGCCGTGCAAGCGCACAAGCAGTGCATTCCTTTGGAGAACGTGCCCGGCGACGCCGAGTACCGCCGCCTGATGGTGCCCGTGGTCACGCGCCGCACTCTGCGCGCCGCCGCAGATCGCAGCGGACCCGCGCATCCGGTTTGAGGTAGGCTTTCGGTCATGCCGCATCCGGCCATCCTCGTTTCGATCTTGGCGGCGTTCAGCTGCGCCAAAGAGCAGCCGCCGGCGCCGACCGTGATCGCGGCACAAGAGCCCGCTGTCCACTGGGTCGAAGTCCCCGCCTTCGATCCGGCGCTGAAGTCACGCGAAGACGCCAGCCCTTGGCGGAGTTCCCACCAAATCCCGGATTACGAGCGTCCGTGGAGCCTGCAACCCTGGCAGGCGGATCTCGCCAACGGGTTGGAGCAGGCTTGGCGTGAGAGCAAGCCGCTGCTCTTGTGGCTGGAGGACCGTCACCCCTTTGGCGGAGCGGATGCGCGCGCCCGCACGCTGCGCACTCTGTGGACGGAGCCGGGAGTGCGCGAGCAATCTCGCACTTTCGTGCTGATCGCGGACGATCTTCGAGAACTGCAAGCGATTCGTGCCAGCCATCCCGGAGTGAACGCCTGGCTGACGCGGCTTGAAAATGAAACTCCCTTGCGGCCGGGAATCTACTGCGCGACTCCGGCCGGAGATCGCCTCGCGGGCACGGACGCCTTGGATGCGGAGGGAGTGATCGCGGCCTGCGCCACTGCCTCTGCGGCGTGGGCGAAGCAGTCCGGCGCCTTCCCCCCCCCTGCGCCGCCGGAGCGCCCGGGTCCTCTGCCGCGCTTCGCGCGCCGCTCCGACCACTATCCCATCGACGGCATGGCCGTCGAGTTCATGATTCGCGGCTGTGACGACCCGGCGCTCGGCGCGCCGAGCGTGCTGGAGACTCCTTGGTACCGAGATTGGATCTGGATGGAACAGGCGGATCAGCAACTCCTCGTTCCGCCGGGCCAGGGAACGCGCAAGGCCGGTGCATGGCCGCAAGGCCCCGCCGCCAGTTTCGCGCGCACGGCTCTGTCCGACGCTTTGTCCGACGGCGAAATCCGTTTCGCAACCGCCGACGTGACGCTCGCGCAAGTGGACGTGCGCTTTGTCTCCCTACGCAAAGGGCGTCAGACTTTCGCGATCTCGGGCGTAATCGCCGCCGCGCGCGGCGGGGTCCGCGAGTCGGAGCCCGGCGTGACCGGGCCGCTCGCGGCCTGTCGCTGGCGTGCCCTTGCCGACGGCGATGCCATGGCGCGTGGCAAGCTCCTCGGTTGGATGGACGTGGACCTGAACACTGGGAAAATCATGTTCATTCATCTCACTGGCTTGGTCCAGCTCGTGAACGCTGGGGGCCTGCGCCATCATCTGGTGCTCGCGCGCAACCAGAACGTGCTCGAGGAAGGCTCGCGTTTCGCGCCCACGGTGGAAGACGGCGATCGCGCACGCGCTGCGCAAGATCTGTCCGGCCCACTGCCGCGCCGCTATCGCTTGCTGCATGCCGATCGCGCGCCCGAACTCGACGGATCGCTCAACGAAGCCACTTGGACTGGCGTGCCTTGGAGTGAAGAATTCGCGGGAGGCGCGCGCACGAAGTTCGTCTGGAACAGTGAAAGGATCTATGGCGCCGTCTGGTCGCCTCAGCCTCGGCTGGAGTTCCGCCTGGGATCGGCTGAAGGGCCGAACCTGGCCAGCACAACTCTGGTGATCGAAGCGGACGGGAGCACGAGCGGCCAAGCGGGCGCGCGCGCCACAGTGCGCGCCGTCGACCAAGCCTGGGTCTTCGAATTCTCCGTGCCTTGGATTCCGCTCATGCAGGCAGGATTCGGGGAAATGCCGCCCGCGGCCGGATCGATCCTGCCGGGCAACGTCGGCATCGGCGCGCACGACGCCTTGCAGTGGTGGTCACCCGCCGAAATTGGCGAGGGCCGATTGCTCTTCGAGGCCTCACGCAGCCTGGATCTGATGGGCGGGGGCGGCGGACTCCGCTAGGAAGCTCTAACCCGGACGGCCGAGCAGGAATCCTTGACCGTAGGGCACGCCGAGTTCGCGCAGTGCTTCAAGGTCTGACTCGCGCTCGATGCCTTCCGCCACAGTGACCGCACCCCAGGTCGAGATCACGCGCAGCAGGCGCTCCAACATGCGGCGACGCCCAGCGTCGTCCGAGAATCCGTCCACCATGTTGCGATCAATCTTGACGACTTCCGGCTCGAGCAGGATGAGCGCTTCCAAGCAGGAGCGGCCGAAGCCGATGTCGTCCATGGCCACCCGCACGCCGGCCTCGCGCAGTTCCTGCACGTAGCCGAGCATCTTCGCCGGATCGCCGATCGTTTCCTTCTCGCTGATTTCGATGCAGAAGCGCCGACGCGAGCCGCGCTCCGGCAGTTTGCGCATTAAATCTGCGACGCTCACAGTGTCGAGAGTCGAAGGCAGAATGTTGAGGTGACAAGAAAGCTCGACCGGGATCTGATGACAGAGAGTCGAGCACGCGCCGAAGGCGTTCATGTCCACCTGCAGCGCCAATCCCGCATCCATGGCGAAGTTCAGGAAGTCTTCCGGATTCGGCAGCGCAGTGCCGCGACTGCGCGCGAGCAATTCGTAGCCGTAGAGCGCGTCGGTGCGCAAATCCATGATCGGCTGCTTCACCGCGTAGAAGAGCCCGGAATCACTGACTTCGTGCACCAGGGCTTCCCACGAAACGGCCGCGGTGGCGTCGCCTTGAAACAGCGAATTGTCCACCCACACTTTGCCTTTACCGAGACGCTTGGCGCGGTAGAGCGAGCGTTCGATTCGAATGAGAAGATCGGAGGCGTTTTCGCTCTCCAAGCCAGCGGCCACCAAGCCGCCGGAAGTGTTGATGCGCAATTGCGGGAAGCGATCCGTGACGACCGCGCGACGCAAGGCCGCGTGAATCTTCTCCGCAACCAGACGCGCCTCAGCGCGGCGGGTGTTCGGCAGAATGACCAAGAAGTCATCGCCGCCCACGCGCGCAATGTGATCAGTCACGCGCACGCAATCGGTGAGCACGCGCGCGGCCGTAATCAACACTGCGTCGCCCACGGCTGTGCCGTAGACGTCGTTGATGCGCTTGAAGTCATCCAGGTCCAGGAAGAGCGCGTGCATCTCGCCGCCGTGACGGCGCTTGCGCTGCATCTCGGATTCGAGCGCGCGGCTCAAGCCGCGGCGATTGAGGACCCCAGTCAACGGGTCCATGTGTGAGATCAACTCCAGATCTGCGAGCAGCGACTTCCGCTCGGTGATGTCCAGGCACACGCCGAACACGAGCTCTGCTACTCCGCCCGTGCCACGCTTGACTACGGCTTGACTGGAGAGATGCAAGGTGCGGCCCTCAGTCAGGACGCGGTACTCCACGTCGAAGGGCTTGTTCTCGGTCAGCAGATGGAAGACCGCAGAAACGACCCGGCCCAAATCCTGCGGATGGATCGTTGCCAGGAAGTCTTCGTCCGTGCGCGCGCTCGAGTGGGTCTCCGGATGGAGAGTCCAACCGAACAAGGTCTGAAAGCGATGATCGCCTTCAAAGGCGCGGCTGCGGAGATCCCAGCGCCAACTCGCCATCCCGGAAGCCTCCAAGGCCAGCCGGAGCCGCTCTTGGCTCTCTTCGGGGTGCAGGCCGAGCCAGGCACCGCGGGGTTCCTCATTCGGAAAGGCCGCGCCGTATTTGCGCTGCAGGACCGCCGAGTAGGCAAACAAGGCCTGGGCAAAAACAATGTTCGCGGCCTGTAATAGCCCAGGTTCCGGACTACCTCCCTGCACCGTGAGGTCCTTCAGGGCCGCGGCGTGCATTTCCTCGAGCCAGTGCGGCGCGAAGCCGTTGCTCGCAGCATTACGGCCAAGGTCTTCGGCCTGGCGGCGGGCGCCAGCCTGGTCGTCGTGCGCAAACCCTTGTACACAAGAGAGATAGGCGCGAAGTTCGGCGGTGGACGGCATGGAGAGGCCTGGGGCCAGTCCGTTCATCGGCCTTGCGCAAATCTTCTCTTGAGCAAGAAAGCTCCGATTCTGCCTATTTCGGCGGCGTAGCTTGGGCCAGCCAGGCGAGAGCCTGCCTGGCGGCCAGGACGACCTCCGCGTCTTGGTCCTCCAGCAGGCTGATGAGCAGCGGAAGCGCCTCCTCGGAGTGCACTGCGCCGAGTGCGCGGATCGCGGTCAGCCGCACTTCGCGGTTGTCGCTGCGGACTTGCTTGATCAGGGCTGCCGCCGGAGATCCTCCGATCCCCGTGGCTTGCCAGGATTCCCAAAATGCGCGCTGCTCCTCGAGTTCCTTGAGTCGAGCCAATGCGTTGCGAGCGGCGAGGGCCACTTTCTCGTCGGCGTCGCTGACGGCTTCGAGCAAGGCCGGCACCACGCGCCGATCCGCCGTGTTGCCCATGGCCGCCACCAACTTCTCGCGGGATTGGAGGTTCTCCAGTTCCCAGGCGCGCAACATGTGAGGAACGATTTCTGCGTCGAGGTCCCGATGCACCGCGAGAAACTCGGCAGCAAGCGCGGCGAACGCAGCGTTCTCCCAGAGCGGCTCAAGGGTCGGGCGCAGTTGAAGATAGGCTTTCGGATCTTCACTCAGGAGGTTCAATCCCGAGGTGACATCCAGGGCAACGGAACGCTGGATGAGGTTGCGGGAGGCCTCCAGGCGCTGAGCACTCCCAATCGGAAGAACAGCCAGTACTCGGTCGCGGGGTCCAGTCAACTTGGCCTCCATGGGTGAGAGGCCAGCCCTCAGGCCTGCGAGCAGCAGATCCGACGCAGGCACTCCTTGCACGGGCGCGATGAGATATTGCACCCGGGGAAGATCACGAGCAAAGGCTGCTCGTACTTGTTGCAGAGTTTGGCCTTCGCCTACCGCGACGTGCATTGAAAGCATGCATCGTTGTCCGGCCATGAAGTGGGCCTCCAACACCGAAATGATGTCTTCGGCAGACACTTTGCTGGCCCAATCTTGCGAGGCGATGGGTAGCGCAGTCAAATATCCTTG
>CAZCXL010000200.1:0-5396 GCA_964502625.1 uncultured Planctomycetales bacterium
AGCGACCCGAGCAAGGTCGTGAGCGTGGCCCAGGCCAATGCCGCGCGGTAGGCGAGCGCCCCGGAACCGTGCAGAGTGGCGACTCCCTTGAAGTTGTCGTTCGCGCCGTTGCTGGCGGCAAGGAGCACTGCGGCGAAGAGCAAGAACAGCACGGCGGATCAGTTCTGGACCGGATCGCGCCAGGGAATCGAACGCGACAGTCCCACGCGCGAGATGGCGCTGACGTCGTCGTAATCCTTCATGATTTCATCGCGGACCCCGAAGCCGTGGAATGCGACGTGGAGGTCTTCGTCTTCGTCGCCGTGCACGTTGCCGCACCAGCGATACGCCAGCACCAGATCATTGCCATGGAAGGCCGCGCCGACGGGCGAGCGCGACGTCGTCCATTCGTCGTACCAGCGCCGCAGTCGCCAGCCATCGGACTGGGAAGTGTCCCCGATGGTGATGGCTTCGTACCAGCAGCCGTTCGTTTCAGGCGGCGTGGTGTAGCCCCGCGCGATGAAATGTAGGCGGCCCGGAGCCGGATGATCCGGCTGGTTCTCAATCAGCAGCACCGGTCGAGAATTTCCATACCAACCGGCGGTGGGGCCTCCCACGATTCGGTCCGATTGCAGGACCCACTGGGAGGCATCGTCGTCGCGGAAGCGCGCCACGTGCCATGCGCGTTGGGAACCGTCCGCTGACTCGCTGCCATAGCCGACCACTAACTCGTCCGTTCCGGGATCGGTCACTGCGGCGGGCGCGAAACTGCTGCGGAGTTCCGCAAAGGCGAGCGGCTCACTCCATCCGCCTTCGGGCTTGCGTTGGCTGCAACTTACGGGACTCGAAGCATCCCGCCAAAGCAGTGCGCACACACTCTCTCCCCGGGAGAAAGCGCTGACCTGAGCGCCTGCGGACGAAGGAATCCATACGATCGGAGCTGAGACCAGATCTGCAGGATCCTCCGCGGCTAACACCGCAACGCCGCTGGCCGTGGGCACGAAGAGCAGGAGTTGGGTGCCATTCGAGGCGGCCCAGGGATCGCCGGTGGCTTGGACTTGCGTGAGGGCCATGGGATCTTCGAAGGATCCTTCCTCGGCGCGTGCGACGCGAGCCTGGAGGACGAGTTCTCGCGTGACCGAGAAAACCCAGAGTCGTCCGCGGTGCTCGACGAGGCAAGGCGCAAATACGGTTTTGCCGACGCCATGACGGATCCCGCCATCGGCCCCGTACACGTCACTCACGTCGGCGCGCACGGGTTCGTTCTCGAACTTTCCATTGCGATTCCAGTCAATCAGTACTCCGTCAGCTTCCTCCTGCAATTTGAAAGCGAAGGGGCCGTGCGCCAAGAAGGCGACTTCAGCGAGTGGACGCTCCAGTCGCTCGGACAAGCAGGTTTCGTTCAACTCTAGGGAGGAGTTACTTCCCGTCGAATAGTGAATCTTTCCATAATCGTCTTCGAAGCCGTAACTATAGGCGTAATTCATCAACGAGGTGTAGATCGGACACATCCCCGGCAGCGCGCCTCCGGAGTGCGAGAGTCCAACCTGATGGCCGAACTCGTGCAGAAAAGTCGCCCACAGTGCATTCGCGCCGCAGCCGCCTGCGTCTCCGAGCTCCGCCGCCTGTCCGCCGCCTCCGGGAGTGACCTGCATGTAGTGCGCGAGTCCTTTCGCGGCCTTCGGCATTTGCTCATCCGCGTTTTGCCACCAGGATTTGGAGACGGCTTCTTCGCCCAGCGATGGCAACCACACCACGTGCAGGCCGATGCCGCTGACTCCGTTGCGATTCGTCACGGGCAGCGCCGCCCAGGTTTGAATGGCGCGCTCGATTTCCGCGTGCACCGCCGCTTCGTCCACGGCGCCGATGCACTGGAGGTACGCCACGCAGTCTTGCCGATTGGGGTTCGCACCCAGTGCCGGCAAATCCAGGCCGCCTTCACCATGCAACTCCCAGCCGTCGAGCAGCCCGTCGCCGTCGCTGTCCGCTTGCAGCGGGTCCGAGCCGCAGGCTGTCTCTTCGGCGTCGCTGGCGCCGTCTTGATCTTGATCGGTGGACTGCACGCTGCGGCCCGCACGGAGCAAGAGGTCCCCGCCGACACGCCACTCGGAATCGCGCCGCAGGATCAGGAGATCGGGCACCCCGTCTCCGGTGACGTCTCCCTCGGCGGTGACGGCTCCGGCTGGAAGTTCCCACTGCGGGGGCGGCGCGGACGCGAGCGAGGCCAGCGGCGCCAAAAGTGTTTCGGACGCAGAGTCTTGCACCGTGAAGGCGCCGTCGGCTGCGCGCGAAACGAGACGTGCGCCGCCGTCGGCGGATTGGACGAGCAGCGCATCGCGTCCATCGGGTTGGCGGAGCACGCTGAGCGCTGCGGCCGCGCCGGTGTCTCGCGCCACTTCGCCGAGTGGCGCACACTTTCCACCACGCACGTTTTGCAGCACGTGCACCGCGCCCGGGGCGGAGCGGCTGACTGCCGCCACGTCGCCAAAGCCATCGCCGTCGAAATCGGCCACCGCCACCAGCCAAGCGCCACCATCTGGCCCCGTCGCGAAGTTCGTGGCGAACAAGCGCGCCTCAGAAAAGCGGGGGAGCGGCGGTGTCGGCTCTGCCGCCGGCGGAAGGGCGCACGCCGTCAAGCAACCACCCCACAACGCGGTGCTGACCACGAGTTTCATCCACGCGAGGTTACTCTCTTCGCTGTTGCCGCGCCTCATTGACGTCTCGCCGCTCGTCTCGCCCCGCCTCGGCGTGTGGCCGGGCGACGCGCCCTACTCCCAAGAGTGGAGTCAGCGCATTGCCGACGGCGCCAACATTGATCTTTCTGCCATTCGGGGCACAGTGCACCTGGGCGCTCACGTGGATGCGCCCCGGCATTACCGCGGCGGGGCCGAGGGCATCGAAGCGCGCGCCTTAGAGCGTTATTACGGGCCGTGTCAGGTCGTGGACGCGCCCGTGGCGCGCGGCACGCGCGTGCGTCCGCGCGATTTGCTCCAGGCGGTGCATGCGCCGCGCGTGCTGTTGCGCACGGGCAGTTTCCCGGATCCCGAGAATTGGAACGCGGATTTCTGCGGCCTCTCCGGCGAACTGGTGGAGTATCTCTGGCGGCTGGGCGTGCATCTCGTCGGCATTGACACTCCTTCGATCGACCCTCAGGGAGACAAGTTGCTCGAATCCCATCAGGCGATCGCGGAGCGCGACATGGCCATCTTGGAAGGACTCGTGTTGCAGCACGTCGCGCCGGGGCCGTACACCTTGATTGCCTTGCCGCTCAAACTGGAGGGTGCGGACGCATCCCCGGTGCGCGCCGTGCTCATTCAGGAGGATGGAGCATGTTGACCGCCGTGCTTGGATTGCTCGCCTGGGTTGCGCCGCCACAGGAACCTCCGCCGCTCGTTCATTCGGTTTGCGACCTCAGCCTGTCCTTCACCTTCTACATGGACGGCCGCTTTCATTCCCAATATCTGAAGGAGATTGGACGAGACGTTCGCAATTGGGGAAGCCTCGAACAACTCGAGCTCGAGAACGTGAACTTGCTCGTCCTCACCGGCGGCGACCCGCGGATTCCCTACAGCGAAGAGGCGGTCGCGCGCGTGGATGCCTTCGCGCGCGGTGGCGGCACGCTGCTTCTGATGGCAGACGGCGCGGATCCGATGCCGCCGGCCGTCGCGCTCGTGGAGCGCTTCGGCGCACACTTGACAGCAATCCGGCCGCAGTTGCCGCTCAGCGGACCGCGATCCGAAATCGCCGTGAGCTTTCGCGCAGGCTGCGTGCTGCAACTCGACGCCGCATGGACCCCGCTGGTGCGCGACGCAGAGGCGCGGCCGCTGCTGGCCAAACGCGCGTGGGGGAAAGGTTGGATCGTATTGGGCAGTCGCGGCCTGTTTGGGCAAAACCCCGACGCCTCCGATCCCATCAACGCGGAGTGGGTGACTCCGCTGCTCAAGGATTGCGCTGCGTCCAAGCCCATCGATCCCAAGCGGGCGCCCCACGCAACCTGGGCGGAAATGACGAAAGAAATCGGTCCGCTCACGCTCGAGTACCACTCAGGCACTGCGCCCTTTGCAGAGCGCATCGCCACTGAATACCTTGCGATTCGTCCGCATTTGGTCGCGATCACCGGGGTCGAGCCCGCTCCGGGCATGATCAAACGCCTGCTCATCCTGCCGACGGGCGGCGGCGGCTTCAGTAGCGGCGAGCGCATCGCCATCGGCGCATGGTGGGGGAACTATCCCGAGCGCCGCTATCCGATGATCGAACTCATTGGCCATGAGGCCGGGCACTCTTGGGTCCTGCCGCACCCTGAGCCGCTATGGAACGAGCCGATCGCCACCTATCTGGGAATCCAAGTGGGGCTGCGACTCGATCTGCCGGAAGCACGAGAAACTTTGACGCGTCAGATCGCTGCCGCGCGCGCTTTGGACCCCGACTTCAGCCGCATCTGTCCGCAAGCAGCGGATGCGCCGCGGGATTTGATCTGGGGAAAGTCCTTCTTCGTGTTTGAAGAGTTGGAGCGCATGCACGGTCCGGGGGCGCTCGCGCGGTACTTTCAGCAGAAGCGCCAATGGGTCTCGCAGGACGCGCCAGCCTACTCGATGGACGATTGTGTTGCGGTGTGGAGTCGCGCAGTCCACGCGGACCTTTTTCCTTGGTTTCGCAGTCTCGCCTTCGACGTCGACACGGCGCGCAGTACCCTGAGCCATCCCCAAGACGCGCGCTGAGCCCGCGCGCACCAAATTTTCGTCATGACCTTCGCCGACGATCTCCTTGCTGCCACCGAAATGACTCGGGATCCGGTGGCGCGGCGCCTCGCGGCTTTGTGCGAGACGCCCACGGGCATCACCAGCGCCGGATTTCCCTATTTGGCGCAGGATGCCTGGGAGACCTTGCGGGACGAAATCGCCCATTTGTTCGGCATGGGGCAGCGCGTGCTCGAGACCTGTGACGCGCTCGAACGCGCACTCGCGGCCGCGCCCGCCGAGCCGGCCGCCAACGCGCGACGGGTGCTGCAAGTGGTGCGTCAAGTGGTGCTCACGGCCGCCATCACCGCGCCGCCGGACCTCTGGCTCCTGCGCAACGTACTCGCGAATTTTGCCGCACTCGGACTCACGCGTCGCCTCCTCGCGGGCGATGCGCTGGTGCCGGAGCACTGCGCCGCAGCCGGCATGCCGCTCGTCGCGCGTGAGTTGGAAGTGGACCTAACCTTTCTGCAAGCGCGAGGTTTGGTGGAGTCCTACGACGGCGCGTTCCGCGTGGCCGGTCATCCGCGCGTGCGCCAAGTGCTAGAGCAGTGCGGCCCGCTCGCGGAGCGACGACCGTTCTCGTGCACGGAATTGTGGCGCCGCACCTTTGCCGGGGAGCCGGTCTCAGCGGAAGAGGCTGAGTTACTCCGTAGTTTGGGCGCGCGTCCGCCGCGGCGC
>CAZCXL010000201.1:0-5375 GCA_964502625.1 uncultured Planctomycetales bacterium
GAGCGCGCCCTTTCTGCTCTACGCGCGCGCGCGCGCCGCAGCGGGCGCCGCCGCGAACACATGGATGCTGTACGGCGCACGCACCGCCGATCGGCTCTACGACGCAGAAGCGTTCAGTGCATCCGGAATCCGCGTCGAGTGCGCGACTCAGGACGGCGCGCGCGGCTTCCATGGCAATGTGATTGAACTCATGCGCAATGGATTGCGCAGTGGTGTGCTGCCGCGCACCGCCCTCTTCCTCAGCTGCGGTCCCGAAGGACTGCTTCATGCTTTCGCTGAGGCTGCGCGTTCCGAAAGTGTCGAAGCCGAGTTGAGTTTGGAAACCTACATGGGCTGCGGTTGGGGCGGATGTAACGCCTGTCCGGTGCCCACCGAACCGGCGGGCCCGCTCGGCAACTGGCCGTGGGCGAAGGCTTGCACTCAAGGTCCAGTCTTTCCTCTGTCCTCAATCCGCTTCTAGAGCTGCCGCCTCATGGAACGCTGGAGCATTCAGATTGACAAGGAGTCCCTCAAGTTCTCTGCAGCGCACTTTCTCATTTTCCCCGACGGCAGCGCTGAGCGATTGCACGGTCACAACTATCGGGTGTACCTCGAAGTCGAAGGCGCCTTGAGTGAGCACGGTTTGGTGCTCGACTTCAAACGCGTGAAGCCGGTGGTCCGAGAGTTGGTGGATGAACTCGACGAACACTGGCTCATTCCCGGTCAGCATCCTGTGCTGCGCTGGTGTGAGCGCCCCGATGGAGTCGTCGAAGTCCGTTATCAAGAGCGCTACTACGCCGCGCCGCGCGCCGACGTGATCATTCTGCCGATCAACAACACCAGCGCCGAGAATCTGGCGGCCTGGATTGGGCGCGAACTCAAGTCGCGGCTGCGCGCGCGCTTTCCCGGAGCGGAGTTGTTCCGGGTCCGGCTTGCCGTGGAAGAAACCGCGGGACAGCGCGGCGTCTGGAGCTGGCAAGCCTCCTAAGTGCGGTTGCGCTGCCGCCCTAGAGCGTGATTTCGAGCACGATCACCGAGTTCGGATCCATGGCGAAGACCAGGCGGCGGCCGATGACCGTGATGCCGGCTTCCGTGGTGGTTTCCGACTGCGGCTGGATGCCGGGCAATGCATTGAGCAGCGGAGCGTCAATCAGGAAAGCGTCGCGCCGAACGTCCTGAAACACCTTCCAGGCGATCACGGCGTAACCGTAGGGAATGCCACTCTGCTCAGCCCACGTGAAGTAGTCCCGTAGATGCTGGATGATGTCTAGCTCGGTCACCGGGTAGCCCGCGAGCGTGAGGGACGTCGCACAAGCAATGGCTCCCAAAGAGAGCGCTTGCTCGAACGCGCTCGTGAGCTCCGGCAGGATGGCGTTGCGCTGAAGTGCGGGCGCGTTGACGGCCGCGTTGAAGCGATAAATCTCTTGGATCTGAAATGGAGCGGATCCAAGCATCTCCAAGGAGATCTGTCGCGGCCGCGCCATGTTCTGGTCGGCCGTGAGCACAAGTGGCATGAAGGCAAGCACGTTGGTGGCCTGCTCGTCGGTCAACCCTGCGGCCACTAGGGTTTGATGCGTGGCTGCAGGACCACCGGCAGCGAGCCAGATCGCTTGCAACCATTCCGGAACCATGCCGAACATACGTGCATGATTCGTGAACACCCAGGAGCCGGAGACAACGTCGTTCGCGACGATCAGCCGCAAGGCATTCTGGTTGCGAGCGCCGAACGCAGTGAGGCTGTACTCGTCACGCGGTGGCTCAATGGGCACCGGAGTCCAGGCGGCGGACTCAAGAAACGATCTCATCACGTGGGCCACGGGCTTGCGGATGCCGTGTTTCGTGATTGCGCCGAGGCTAACGCCGGAGAGATCCGTGATGCCCGAATCATTGTCCTCGTCCCAGTCGAGGAAGAACAGGTTGTAGTCAAGCCCTTGGCGCGCAGCCGTCGAATAGAAGGTGGCGAGATTCGCTGCGGCGTGGGAACCGTCAAACTCAGGACCGATGGCGCCCTCGGCAGAAGGAGCGATGTTCCATTCGCTCACGACCGTGTCGAAGGGCGGCATCTCCAGCGCGGCTCCCAGCATGTCGAGCTGTGCCACGATTTGGCTGAAGCGCAATTCCGTCCCCGGTCCGTAGTGATGCCAGGAAACGAAGTCGAGCGGCGCGTGGGAGAGGGCGGCCGAACGCACCATGGTGAGCAGAGCGTTCTCCACTCCACCCATGGCAGAGCGCCAGCCCGCGAGGCCTGGTCCTCCGAGTTGGATCTCGGGATAAACCTCGCGGATTCTCGCCGCGACGATCGCGTAGAACTCCACGTACTGCGTCAGGGTTTCGGCATACCACTCCGGCCGCTCAATCTCATTCCAGATCTCGATGCGGTCGGGCAGAACGCCATAAGTGTTCCACATGTCGTTAAGATAGTTGAGCAGCCAGTCGGTCCAGGCCAGGGGATCCGTTGGCAGATAACGCGCGAACTCGGGCAGACCCGTTCCATACTCATTGTTGAGCCGATCGGGGTAAGGCGAGAATTGGAGCGGAGTGCCGACGACCGTCAACCAAGTTTGAATTCCCACAGCCTTGGCATTACGAATGTCCTCTCCGATGTAGCGCCCCAGAGTGTAGTCGTGGAGCGGGAACATGCGTCGACTCCACCCGCCCCCTAATCCGACGTCCACGAGTTCGCCCATCAAGCGCGGAGTGGTCCGCCAACTGACACTGCCGGCGAGTTGGTGAATCGTGGGCAGATCGTCCTGACCCAAAGGGTCCACCAGCAGGCGCGCTTCTTCCACGGCGGTATTTTCTTGGGCCGCTGCTTGAGCAGGACCTGCAAGAAAGAAAAGGCAGGCCGGTAGAACTACCGGGACTACCTTGCGCCATCCAGGGGGGGGGGACATGGCAAGAGCCTGTGAGGGAGGCCTGCGGACTGAGCGGGGTTGATTGTGTGGCCACCACTGGTTTATTGCTAGCCCCCGATTGACGCGGATTCTCAGCGTTTCCAAGGAGAAAATCCGCCGCCCCACCTTGCTTGCCCTTGCAGCGAGAGGGGGCGGCGGAACCGCTCAATCTTGTTTGATACCTACAGCCGGAGGTCCAGCACGATCACCGAATTCGGTTCGATCGGAATCAGGATCTCCCGGCCACTCACGGTAATTCCCGCAGACGCAGAGTTCTCCACGGTCACTGAGATCCCCGGCAAGGCGTTGAGCGAGGCAGAGGATGCCAGGCGCTCATCGCGCAGTGTGTCCTGCATCAACTTCCAACACGTGACAGCGTAGCCGTAGGGGACGCCGGACTCGGAGGCCCAAGCGAAGAAGCGGCCCGCGTTGGCGAGCACTTCCGCCGTGCTGAAGACATACCCCATCGTGCTCAGATAGGCAGAGCCGGTTTCAGCCGACCGGAACCCCGCCGCGGCCGCCGCCGCAAGGATTTGCGGCCAAACGCTCAGGCGAAAGTTCGCCGGCGCGTTGACCGTGGAGGTGAAGCGGCGCACTTCACCCAGTGTAAAGGGCTTGCTGCCCAGCATCTGCAGGGACACCGTTCGTGTCTGCGTGCTGTTGGCTTCCGCCTCGAGCACTCCAGGAATGAAGCTGAGCACTGCTTGCGCTTGCTCGAGAGTCAACCCCTGAGCGATCAAGGTCTGCTCCGTGGCGCGCGAGCCGCCCGCTGCCTGCCAGCGCGGATTGAGCCAACCCGGATCCATGCCATATTGACGGGAGCGATTGACGAACAACCAAGTGCCACCGACGCAGTCATTGCTGATCACGTAGCGCGCTCGGCTTCCGCTGCGCGTGGCTGCGATGCGCACGCTGAATTCATCCACAGGAGCCACAACCGGAAGCGTGGCCTCTTTGGACATTCCCAGGAGGATCTCCATCAAGTGCATCACCGGCTTTTTAATGCCGTGCATCGTGATCGCACCCAGTCCAACACCGGAGAGGTCCGTGACTCCCGGGTCGTTGTCTTCATCTTGGTCGAGGAAGAACATGTTGCCGTCCAAGCCCAGTTCGGCAGCGGTGGTGATGAATCCGGCATAGTTGGCGGCACTGTGCGAGCCGTCAAACTCGGGACCGACCGCACCCTGCGCCGACGGGTAGATGTTCCACTCGCTCACGACCGTCTCGAAGGCGGGCAACCCGAGAGACGCGCCCAGGCTGTCCACCGCGGACACCGTCTGACTGAAGAGCAATTCGTTGGCAGGCGCGTAGTGGTGCCAGGAAACAAAGTCGAGCGGTGCTCCGCTCGCGGAGGCATGACGCACCAACGCGAGTAGCACGCTTTCGGTGCCATCCATGGTGGAGCGGCTGCCTGCCAAGCCCGGCCCGCCGACCTTGATCGCGGGGCGGAGCAAGCGAATGCGCGAAGCTGCGCTTGAGTAGAACTGCAGTAGCTCCGCGCTCGTGCCGGTGAACCACTCGGCACGCTCGGGCTCATTCCAGAGCTCGATGTAATCTGGCGCCGCGCCGTAGGTGAGCTGCATGTCGTCCACGAAGGCGATCACCAGATTCGCCCAGGCCGCGGCGTCGGTCGGCGCGTAACGCGCATATTCCGGAAGTCCGGTGCCGAATTCGTTCTGCGTCAACTCAGGATGCGGCGAGAGCGCGGAAGGGCTGCCCACGCAGGTAAGCCAAGTGCGCATGCCGATGCGTCGCGCTTGTGCGAAGTCTTCGCCGATGTAGCGAGAGCTGTCCGTGTCATTCAGGAACACCATGCGGCGGTAAAGGCCGCCAGCGGCGCCCGCTTCCGCGTGAATGTCCATGAGGCGCGGCGTGGATCGCCAACCCACGATTCCGGAGAGTCTCGAGCCTACGGGCGGAGAGGTGCGACCGCGCGGGTTGGACACGAAGGCACTGCTCGTGCTGTTCTGCGAACCTGATCCCGCGCCCGATGAGCCCCCGACACCCGCCGCTCCGCCTCGAGGCGGCGCCACTGAGGTGCGGGTCACGCTCGGTCCACCGGAGGAAGGGGAACCTACAGAGGAGTCCGACGAAGCACTCAGGCCGTTGTAAGCCGCAAGCGCGTCTCCACGCAGATTGGCCGGCAAGACGCTGACTGCCCCTCGGAACCACTTCTCACGTGCTGCCGAACTCTGCGGCAATGCGCTTTCGTGGCGGATCAGAAAGTCACGAACCGTGGCATTGGTGTCGCTGGAGGCCATCAAGAGCCGGGCCAGCGATCGGGCGAGTGCGGGGTCCGTGACAGCCGGATTCGTTGAAACTGTATGGTTCGAGCGAAGATTTTCAGAAAGGAGAAGGGGGGAGTCGGCGGCAAAAGCTCCCGCGTGGGGGGCTGTCGCAACGCAGAGGAAAGCGAGCAGGAACGATTTTTGGGTTCTCATTAGTGTGAACGCGCGAGTTCTAAGCTCGCGGTCAGAACAGTTGCTGCCGTTCTGCAGGCCG
>CAZCXL010000202.1:0-5355 GCA_964502625.1 uncultured Planctomycetales bacterium
CGCAGGCGATGGCAGTGACCAAGAATTCGAACTGCGCATGCAGCGCGGAGCATCTCTCTCTGGTTTCGTTGTGGACGCCGATCGCCGACCGATCGAAGGCGCGGAAATTTTCATCATGCACGCCGCCACCGACCAGTTCTACTGGGGCGACTACCAGCCGCCGATTCCGGACCGTGATCCCGACGCACTTTCATCGGCAGACGGCTCTTTCACGGTGAGTGGCATGCCCGAGGGTGAAACCGAGGTGGGATTGGCCGCCCGCGCGCCGGAACTCGGCACGGCCTACGAGAAGAAGACGCACGCTGGGCACCCCGTCACTCTCGTCATTCCGCGCGGGGTGCTTAGCGCAGGCCGCGTCGTCAACGGCTCAGGCGCTGGCTTGGCGGGAGCGAACTTGACCTTGACCCGCAAGACCCAATGGGGTTGGGACGACCAGAAGGGCGCTTGCACTTCCGGCGCCGATGGAGCTTTCTCCTTTGAACGACTCGCGCCCGGGAAATACACGCTGCATGCCTCGGCTGCGAGTGGTGAAGCGCCTCCACTCGAGCTCGCTCTGATGCACGACGAGACCGAGTTGCTGGTGCGCATCGATCGCATGCCGATGCTCGTGATCCGCGTGCTCGATCCCGAAGGCAATCCGCTGGCGAACGCAATGGTCGAGGCGTACGCGCCGCAACAAGAGCAAGCCAGCCAGACCTTCTCCATGGACCTCAGCGGTGACTTTCTCGCCATGCCGCATGAGGCGAGCTGGAGCCGGAGTGCGCAGACCGACGAAGAAGGGCGGGCTCGGTTCCGGGAACCGATGAGCGGAGAGATTGAGGTCTCGGTTCGATGCGACGGCTGGGCCCGGCATCAAAGCCGGATGAATTCTCGCGGCGAAGATCAGGAAGAAGAAATCGTGCTGCAGCCGCCGGGCACTCTGCTGGTGCACGTCGGCGACGGCGCGGGTCAGCACGTGCGCGGAGTGAAAGTGAGCATCAGCCAGCAAGCAGGCGGCTTCAAGGCGCAGGAGCAAACCACGGATCACCTCGGGCGCGTGATTTGGCGCGATTTGGCGCCGGGAGTCTGGCTGCTCCGGCACGAGGCCGGTGCCACCGCCGCCGCGAGTGCCAGTCTCGCCCTATGGAATGTGTCGGATAAGGAGCCAGCGACCGAACCGGAAGCACTGGGCGACTCCATCGAAATCGCCGCCAGTACCACGACAGTCCATGAAATCCTGCTCGAAGATTTGTGCATCGCCACGGTGCACGTGACGCGTGGCGGAGCGCCGGCCCCGGATGTCTCGGTCAGTTTGAAACGCATCACGGAGGGCGAGAATCTCCATGGAGGCTTCGGGTCTTCCGAAGGCGACGGGCTACGCACCGATGGCCGCGGTGTGGTCGTTCTCGACCCGGTGAGCGCAGGTTCGTACGAAGTCGTGGTGAAAGGAGCGCGCAACAAACCCGCGACCAGGATGCCCGTCGAGTTGCACGCCGGACCCCAAGAGGTCCAAGTGCCCATCAACGGCGCCGAAGTCAGCGGGAGACTGCACGGCCCCGCCGGACCTCTCGTCGGCGCGCGGGTGCAACTCACTCCCTGGTCTCCCGACACAGGCGATGAAGCCGCGGCTTCCATGTTCATGGTTGCCATGAGTGACTCGGATTCGGGCAATCTACTCGTCGTGGGCGAAGAGGGCGGTTCCTGCTCGGCGACCACGGATCAGGATGGCCGCTACCTCTTCGAGGACGTCCCGGAAGGCCCGTGGGTCGTGAAGGCGACCAAGAAAGGGGTGGGCCCGTGGACTTCCCTGCCTTTTACTGTGACGGGTGACCGGCCAGTGCTGCTGCCTGAGCACAGCCTGCTCGCGGGCGGCGTGCTGCATGGCATGGACGCGAACTGGAGTCCGAAATCAAACACGGAAGGCGGATTCTCCTTCGACTGGTCGAATTCGATCCGCGTCGACGCTGTCGGTGGGCGCATGATTGGCATGACGCAGGTGAACGCCCGTGGTGAATGGCGCATTGATGATCTGGCCGAGGGCGATTACGTGGTGCTCCGCGGCAGTTGGCTCAGTGAGCCGATCCATCTCGCGCCGGGTGAGCAGCGCCGTGTGGACATTCCGAAAGCGGCGGAATCCCAAGACGAAGCGGGCGGTTGAACCGGGGGTTTCCGGACCACCGCTGCAGCCCTACAATCTCGCCCTTTAGGCACCGTCCGCAGACGGCGCGACTTCGGGTCGCGGTCCATCTCGGCGGCGCCCGTCCCCTTCGCTCAGCACGATGACCCTGATCCGGATCCAGCGGGGGCTGGACCTGCCCGTTCCCGGTGCCGTTACAAGCACCGACCTCCAACGCGTTGCCGATCCGGCGCGGGTGGCATTGCTGCCGCAGCAATCCTGGGGCATCAAGGTGCAGATGCTGGTGCAAGAGGGCGAGCGTGTGCAAGTTGGCACGCCCTTGTTCGCGGACCGTCGCGACGAGACCGCGCTCTACACCTCGCCCGCCGCAGGCGTGGTCGAGTCGGTGGTGCGCGGCGAGAAGCGCGTGGTGCTCGCGGTCATCGTGCGAGTGGACAACTTCGAGGATCAGGCTCCTTTACCCACTTGCGATCCAACGCGCGCATCGCGCACGGAACTCGTGAGCGTGCTCGCGGCCAGCGGACTCTGGCCGGCATTGCGCCAGCGCCCCTTCGATCGAGTTGCGCGCACGAACGACGTGCCGCGCTCCATCTTCGTCACGGCAATCGACACGGAGCCGCTCGCGGTCTCACCGCGCGAGGCAGTCCGCGGACGCGAGCCCTTCTTCCTCAATGGCTTGAAGGCCTTGGTGAAGTTGGCCGAGCGCGGCGTGTGGCTGTGTTCCTCCGCAGAAGAAGATTGGTCCGATCTGCGCAGTGAAAACGGCAAGCCGCTGAGCGGCGTACAGGCGCGCATGTTCCGCGGACCGCACCCGGCAGGTCTGGTGGGCACCCACATCCATTTCCTGGATCCGGTCGGCGCGAAGCGCGCGGTATGGCACGTGGCCGCGCAAGACGTGGCAGACATCGGTGAATTTCTCGCCACGGGTCGCTTGCCCACCCGGCGGCGCATCGCCGTGGTCGGACCTGCGGCGGCGAAGCGCGCTTTCGTGGAGACTCGGCGCGGAGCGGAAACGGCGCTCTTCCAAAGTTTCGCGGACTCCAGCCACGGCGCGGTGCGCTTGATTTGCGGCTCAGCCCTTTCCGGGCGCACGGCCGCGCCCGGCACCGAAGCCGGCTGGTTGGGGCGCTGGGAGCGCCAGATCACTTTCTTGAGCGATGCGCCGGAGCGCGAGCTGCTGGGTTGGTCGGCGCCGATCGGCAAACGCTATTCAATCACCAACGTCTACCCGGCAAAGTTTCTGCGCGCCAAGTCCCTCGTCTACGACACGGACATCAACGGCAGCCCGCGCGCGATCGTCCCGATCGGCTTGTGGGAACGGGTGATGCCGCTCGACGTGCTGCCGACGCAACTCATCAAGGCCCTGGCCGCCGACGACTTCGAAGACTCCGAAAAACTCGGAGCGCTCGAACTCGCCGAGGAAGATCTCGCGCTGTGCGAATACGTGGACCAGTCCAAGACCCCCGTCACTGCCCTGCTGCGCGCAATGCTCACCCGCATGGAAAAGGAGGGCTGAGCCATGAAGTTCTTGCGCAACGCCCTCGACAAGTTCGGCAAGCCCTTCCACAAGGGCGGCAAATGGGAAAAGTTCTATCCGCTCTATGAAGCGGCTGACAGTTTCCTCTACACGCCCGGCGCGCGCACCGCGGGCGGCCCGCACCTGCGCGACGCGAACGATCTCAAGCGGACCATGATCATGGTGGTGTTGGCTTTGCTGCCGTGCACGCTCTTCGCCATGTTCAACACCGGCTGGCAAGCCATGCTCGCCGACCAGCACCACGCCGCCGCCGTGGCTGGCGGATTCTCATTTGGCAGCGTGCTGACCGCGCTCGGCATCGGTGCCTGGGCCTTCTTGCCGCTGTACTTCGTGACGATCGCGGTCGGCGGTGCGATCGAAGCGGTGTTCGCCACGGTGCGCAAGCACGAGATCAACGAGGGCTTCCTGGTGACCTCGCTGCTGTTTCCGCTGATCCTGCCGCCCACGATCCCGCTGTGGCAGGCCGCGATCGGCATCGCCTTCGGCACGTTGATCGGCAAAGAGATTTTCGGCGGCACCGGCATGAACGTGCTGAATCCGGCGCTAACCGGACGCATCTTCCTGTTCTTCGCCTACCCGGCGCAGATGTCGGGCAACGTGTGGCGAATCCTGCCGGATGATCCGTCCGCGGCAGTGGACGGCGTGACCGGCGCGACGGTGCTCAGCTCCTACGCCGAAGGCGCCGCGCACGGCGCGACCGGACTCTCCTGGACCGACGCCTTCGTCGGACTGATGCCCGGCTCGATGGGCGAGACCAGCGCCTTGTGTTGCCTGATCGGCGCCGCGGTGCTGATCCTGAGCGGCATTGGCTCATGGCGCATCATGGCGGGATGCATGATCGGTTTGGTCGGAACGGCGCTGTTGATGAACGCCACAGCGGTCAATTCCTTCATGGAAGTGCCGTGGAACTGGCACTTCGTGGTGGGCGGATTCGCCTTCGGCGCGGTGTTCATGGCCACCGACCCCGTGTCCGCAGCCCAGACCAACACTGGCCGCTGGATCTACGGTGTCTTGATCGGCGCGCTCACGGTGGTGGTGCGCGTGCTCAACCCGGCGTATCCCGAGGGCATGATGATGGCGATCATCTTCATGAACGTGTTCGCCCCGACGATCGACTACTACGTGACGAAAGCCAACGTGAAGCGGAGGGCCAAACGCCTTGAACTTCAGTAACAAGTACATCATCGGGTTCTCACTCGTGGTCTGCCTGGTGTGCTCGCTTGCGGTGAGTTCGCTCGCCGTTGCTCTGAAGCCGCGCCAAGATCAGAACCGCCTGCTCGACCAGCAGGAGAACATCTTGCGCGTGTCTGGCCTATGGTCGGAGACCGGTCACCCGAGCCTAGAGCAAGCCACACAACTCTTCGCGCAGATCACCACCTGGCGCGTGGATCAGAAGAGCGGCGCCATGACCAAGGCGGACACCTTCTCTCCCGCGAAGGAGATGATTGACGCCGCCAAGAATCCCGCGGCCGAATTCAGCACCGCGACGAGCAGCATTGCGGCGAAGGGCGCGCAACTCCGTCGCATGCCGAACACGCTGCTGGTTTACGAAGTCACCATGCAGGGCAAAGAGGCCTGGGTGCTGCCCATCTGGGGCAACGGACTGTGGTCCACCATGTATGGATTTCTCTCCGTCGCCAAGGACTTCTCCGTGGTGCGCGGCATCACTTACTACCAGCACGGCGAAACTCCTGTCCTGGGT
>CAZCXL010000203.1:0-5353 GCA_964502625.1 uncultured Planctomycetales bacterium
AGCAGCGGCGGCGGCGGCGGTGGCGGCTACCGTGGTGGTAGCGGCGGCGGCGGCGGCGGCGGCGGTTACCGTGGTGGTAGCGGCGGCGGCGGCGGCGGCAAGTCCCGCAAGCGCTTCGAAGACGATGACTTCGGCGGCGGCGGTGGCGGCGGCGGCGGCTACTAGTTCCATTCGCGGCCTAAAAGCTGCGTGATGGCATAGTCGTGCTGCGCACGCTCCGATGCTGGATTTTTGACATGGACGGGACCCTCACGGTTCCCGTCCATGATTTTGATGCGATGCGAAGAGAGCTCGGCCTACCTTTCGGCCTGGGCACCCTGGAGGGGCTTGCTGCCCTGCCGCCGGAAGAGCGCAAAGCGCGCCGCGCTCAACTGGATGAGATTGGCTGGCGCTACGTCGCCCTGGCGCGACCGCAATCCGGCGCACTTGAGTTGCTCGAGTCGCTTAAGGCCCGCGGAGGGCAACTGGGTCTCGTGACCCGTAACGGCCGACGCAACACGCTTGGCACCCTGGAGCGGATCGGCTGCGCGCATTTTTTCGCGCCGGAGTCCATCCTCACGCGCGACGAAGCCGAGCCCAAACCTTCGCCGCAGGCAGTGCTGCGGTTGCTGACCGGTTGGGGCGCTTCCCCGCACGAGGGGGTGATGGTGGGCGACGCGGTGTACGACGTCCAAGCAGGACGCGCGGCAGGCACCGCCACAGTATTGATTGATCCCGACGGCAGCTCGGAGCACCGCGTCCTCGCCGATTTCGCCGTCCAGAACCTGCACGAACTCCAAGGCCTTCTTTCCTAGACTGGCCCCGTGTCCTGGGGTCTGCTTGCTGAGTACTTGCTGCGCGCGCTTCTGGCCGTGGCCGTGTTGCTGCAGCAGGGGCTTGGTCCGGCGGGACGCGTGGCGTGGCTCATGGTGGGCTTCGCTTTTCCGCTGATCGGCGCTCCCGCCTATCTCCTCTTCGGGCGCGCGCGTCTTGGCGTGCTGCGTCGTCGTCGCTACGCCGAGGTCTGCCGAGTGATTGACAAGACCGAACTGCGTCGCGCCGCGACGGGGCCGGTTCCCATCGAGAGTCCGCCGCCGGAGTTCGCGCGCCTGGCCGCGCTGGTGGAGCAAGGGGGGGGGCAACCGGTACGCGGCGGGAATCGCCTGGATCTCTTCGACGGCGCCGACGGTTTCTTGGCCGCGCTTGAGCGGGATCTGGACGCCGCGCGTTCGGTCGCGCATCTTTTGTTCTACATTTGGCTCGATGACGCCGCCGGACGGCGCATCGCGGCCGCGCTCGTGCGCGCGGTTTCGCGCGGCGTGCGCTGCAAGGTGTTGCTCGACGGCGTGGGCTCACGCGAGTTCTTGAAGTCCGAGACCTGCGCCGAGATGCGCGCTTGTGGAGTGGAAGTGGTGGAGGCATTGCCGGCCCGTTTATGGCGGCTGCTTTTGGCGCGTCTCGATCTGCGCAATCACCGCAAGATTGTGGTGGTGGACGGAGTGATCGGCTACACCGGCAGCCAGAATCTGGCCGAGGCCAGCTTCGCGGCAAAGCCCGCGTTCTCGCCGTGGGTGGACGTGATGATCCGCCTCGAGGGCCCCGGGGTTTATGACCTCGAGGCGTTGTTCGCACAAGACTGGGTGATGGAAACCGACGCCGATCCCATCGCGCTGCTTACGCCTGCGGCCGCGCCGCGGCCTTCGGGGTCCCAGGTGCAGATTGCCGGCACGGGCCCTGCAGGACAGAACGAAGCGATGCGCGAACTCATCCTGACCGCGTTGCACTCGGCGAGCGAAGAGGTGATCGTCACCACACCCTATTTCGTGCCCGACAGTCCCACTCTGCACGCGCTGATGGCCACGGCGCGCTGCGGAGTGTCCACGACCTTGGTCGTGCCCGCGCGCAATGATTCCCGTTGGGTGGCCGCAGCCAGTCGTTGCTACTTCGAAGACTTGATGGCGGCCGGCGTGCACATCTACGAATACGTTCCGGGCTTGTTGCACGCGAAGACCGTGAGCGTGGATCGCAAACTCGCGGTGATCTCGACCGCGAACATGGATCGCCGCTCCTTCGACCTCAACTTCGAGGTGAGTGTCGTGGTGTACGACACCGATTTCGCCAGCCGCTTGCGCATGCTGCAACGTTCCTACGTCAGCCAATCGCGGCGCGTGAATGCGGAACTCTGGCAGCTGCGGCCGTGGTGGCGTCGCCTCAGCGAGAACGCGGCGGGATTGCTCACGCCGTTGCTGTAATCCATGAATACTAACTTTCCCGCAAGACCCGGCTCGGATGCGGCGGATGGCGGAGTTGCTGCTTTGCAGCCGGGCACGCGTGTACCCGAATGATCTCGAGCGCTTCGTCCGCGCTGTCCACGAGGTCAATCAGGCGCAGGTCTTCGGCGTCCACGTTGCCGGCGGCGAGGATGCGGTCGCGTACGAACACGAGCAGCGGCGTCCAGTACTCGCGTCCGACCAGCACCAACGGAAAGCCTTGAATTTTCTTGGTTTGGATGAGCGTGGCGGTTTCAAAGATCTCGTCCATCGTGCCGAAGCCGCCCGGCAGCGCGATGAAAGCGTGTGAATATTTCACCAGCATCACCTTGCGCACGTAGAAGTGACGAAAGGTAATCCACTTGTCCACGTAGGGGTTCGGCTTTTGTTCGTGCGGCAACTCGATGTTGCAGCCCACACTGCGCCCGCCCGCTTCACGTGCGCCGCGGTTGGCGGCTTCCATGATGCCCGGGCCGCCGCCCGTCATCGTGGTGAAGCCCAAGTGTGCCAGACCGGCCCCGATCGCGCGCGCCGCGGCGTAATGCGGATCCGTTTCAGGAGTGCGCGCGGAGCCGAACACCGTCACGCAGGGGCCCACGAAGTGCAGCGCGCGGAATCCCTTCACGAACTCGCGGAAGATCCGCAGGGCCCGCAGGAACTCGAAGGTCCGCGATTGCGGTCCCTCCAAGAAGCGCTGCTCGCGCGGCTCACCCGGCGCGCGTCCCCATTCGGCCATCCGTCCAGTATCGCGGCGCCGCTAGGCTGACGCCATGCTGCTGCTCGCGCTCCTGGCACTGATTCCGCAGGCCGATTCCTCACTTCGGTTGCCGTCTCTCGTGGGCGACCACATGGTGTTGCAACGCGGCACTCAAGCGCGCGTGTGGGGGTGGGCGCAGCCGGGCGATGCGGTTGCGGTGCTGCCGTCCTGGACGCAGAAGTCTGCCGCAGCAACCGCCGACGCCGCGGGACGTTGGGCGGTGATGCTCGACACGCCGAACGATCAGCCGGGACCGCACACCGTGCGCATCGAGAGTCCGCACGGCTCGCGCACCCTCAATGACGTGATGCTGGGTGAAGTTTGGGTGTGCGGCGGACAATCCAACATGGAATGGACCTTGGGCCCGGGCGTCGGCAACGGCGTGGCTGGCGGCGCCGAGGCGGCCGCGGCCGCGAACGATCCGAATCTGCGCTGGTTTGGTGTCGCGCACGCTGTGTCCATGACGCCGCTGGAGGATTGTGCAGGCGCATGGCAGGTCTGCACCCCCGAGGTCGCGCCGCGCATGAGCGCGGTCGGATTCTTTTTCGGCGCCGCGCTGCTGCGCGAACTGCCGGGCGTGCCGATAGCGCTGATTGGCTGTAACTGGGGCGGGACTCTGGCCGAAGCGTGGACCAGTGAAGAGTTTCTCGCAGCGCGCGGTGACTTCGAAGTGGATCTCGCGCGCATGCGTGCGGCGCGCCAAGTGGGCGCGAGCACGGGCGGCAGCGTCGTGTCCATGCAGAAGGCTTGGTGGGAGAAGCTCGAAGAAACCGACCCGGGATCTCAAGCGCATTGGAACCGGACAGAGTTGGATGACTCGGGCTGGGAAGCCGCCACGCTTCCCGGGTCTTGGAGCGGCGCCCTCGCTGGGCACGACGGCGTGGTCTGGTACCGGCGCAACGTGACCATCCCGCAAGACTGGGTGCAGCGCGATTTGGTGGTGGAGTTGGGGCCAATTGATGATTGCGACACCTTCTGGGCCGACGGTGAGCGGTGGGGAGCCACGCATCAAGACGGTGCCTGGCAGACGCCGCGGCAATACCACATTGCGGCCAAACTCGTGGATGACACTCAGTTGCAGCTCGCGCTGCGCGTGGTGGACACAGGCGGCATCGGCGGGCTTTCGGGTCCGCCGGAGGTGATGCGCATTTACCGTCAGAACCACGCCGAATCCTCCATTGCGCTCGCGGGCGCATGGAAGATGAAGCCGGGCGCGACGATGTCCGACCTCGGCGAGTTTCCGCGGCAAGCGTGGTTCCACCAGAACTCGCCGACCGCGCTCTACAACGGCATGCTCGCTCCGGTGACGCGGCACACGATTCGCGGCGCGATCTTCTATCAAGGGGAGTCGAACGTCGGCCGCTGGTGGCAGTACCGGACCCTCTTCCCGGACATGGTGCGCGCGTGGCGCTTCGCGTGGGGCCAGGGTGAGTTTCCGTTCTACTGGGTGCAGATCGCGCCTTACAATTACGGTGCCGGTGAGAAATTGTCGCGCTTGCGGGAGGCGCAGACTCTTGCGCTCACGGCGATTCCGCGCGGCGGAATGGCGGTGACCACGGACATCGGCGATCCCGGCAACATTCACCCGGTGGAGAAGCGCACGGTGGGTGAGCGCCTGGCGCGTTGGGCTTTGGCGGGCCCCTATGGCCGGAAGAACGTCGTGACGAGTGGTCCCTTGCTCCGCTCGGTCGAGGCGCGCGGCGCCGAAATGATTCTGCATTTCGAGCATGCCACCGGGCTCTGCGCGCTCGACGGCAAGGCCTTGCTCAACTTCACGGTCGCTGGCGCAGACGGAGTCTTCCACTCCGCGAGCGCGCGCATCGAAGGCGAGACGGTCGTAGTGAGCAGCGCTGACGTGCCCACGCCGGCCTTCGTGCGCCACGCCTGGGGTGAGGCCGACGCCGCCAACTTCGGCAACGGCGCGGGTCTGCCGGCGCCCTCCTTCCGCAGCGACGATCTTCCCGAGCGCTAAGCCGGGTGCGCGAGTGAACAGCAGCGCGCCGCATCGCGTCCTTGGACCGGTCCATGCCACGGGCATCGTGATCGGCGCGATCGTCGGCGTCGGCATTTTCTTCACGCCCGCGAAGGTGACTGCGGTTGCGGGTTCTGCCTCGGGCGCGCTCGGCCTGTGGGCGCTCGGCGGGGTGATCGCGCTCGCGGGCGCCTTCAGTTTCGCCGAAATTGGGAAGCGCTACCCCGAGAGCGGCGGCGAATTGGTGGCCTTGCGCAAGATGTGGGGGCCGCTGCCCGCGTTCTTGTTCGGGTGGTCTCTGATCGGTGCCATTCAAACCGGTGTGCTTGCCCTGATCGCGCTGTTTGGCGCGCGCAACTTCGGAGTGGCGCTCGG
>CAZCXL010000204.1:0-5295 GCA_964502625.1 uncultured Planctomycetales bacterium
TCCGCCGAGACTTTGCTACCGCAAGGCTTTCAGGACTACGACCTCGTGGTGCTCGACGACTTGGCAGCTGAATCTTCCGATCGAGCGGCAACAGGAACTGGTCATGGCCGTGACTGAGGCGGGAACAGGACTGTTCTTCAGTGGCGGGCAAGCAGCCTTCGGTCCGGGAGGCTGGCACGAGGTTCCCGTCGCCGAATTGCTTCCCGTGGAGAGTCTGCAGAAGGAAGAGAAGCGCGATCCCAGCACGACGCTCGTCATCATCATTGATACTTCAGGCTCGATGGGTGGAGAGCGCATCCAACTGGCGAAGGAAGTGGCGCGGCTGGCCATGTCACGATTGCTGCCGCACGACAAAGTGGGCATCGTGGAGTTCTACGGCGCGAAGCGTTGGGCGGCGCCCATTCAGCCCGCCTCCAACTCCATTGATCTGCAGCGCGCCATCAATCGCATGGATGCGGGCGGCGGCACCGTGATCTTGCCTGCAATTGAGGAAGCCTACTACGGCATGCAAAACGTGCAGACGCGGTACAAGCACGTCGTAGTGCTCACCGATGGTGGCGTGGAAACGGGTTCATTCGAGCCACTGCTGCGTCGCATGGCCGACGACGGAGTGAACGTTTCCACCGTGTTGATCGGGCCGGAGGCGCACAGTGAGTTCTTGCTGAATCTGGCGAATTGGGGGAAAGGGCGCTTCTACAACGTGCCGGATCGTTTCAATCTTCCGGAACTCCTGCTGAAGCAGCCGACGAGTTCACGGCTACCGAGCTACAAGCCAGGTCATTTCCCGCTGCGTGCGATTGGCGGCCCGGGCTGGTGGGGAGACCTGGATCCTGCTTCCGTGCCGCCGGTAGCGGGCTACGTCGAAACGCGCGCGCGTCCGGATGCGGAAGTGCTGCTCGAGATCGCGGGCGAAGGCGCTCCGCTGCTGGCAACATGGCATCACGGCCTGGGGCGTGTGACGACTTTCGCCACGGAACCCGCGGGCGCCGGAACTTCCGCATGGCAGGCCTGGCCGGAATACGGCGCGATGCTCGCGCGCATCTGGACGCGCACGGCTTCCGATGCACGGTCGCTCTTTGAGTTCTCGCTCACACGGCGCGGAACTGAACTCGAATTGCTCGCGCATCGGCGCAGAGCAGGCACGGAGCAACCTGAAGCGCATCTCGACTCGCCCGGCGGCACCACTCTCGCCTTCGATCCACGGGCGGCGGATCTCTTCGCTGCAAGGTGGCCGACGCCCGCGGACGCCGAAGTCCGCGTATTCGCAGGATCTCAAGGGGATCTGGCTCGAATGCAGCATCGCCTCGTGTCGAACTCGGGTGCGGACGAATCCGAGGAGTTCTCCGTGCGAGCCGGGGCCGAACTGCCACTTGCGCGTGCTGCCGCGGCCGCGGGAGGGGATGTCCTCAGCCTCAGCGCCTTCTCCCAGCGTGCGCCAGGCTCGGCGGCTCACGCTGCGGCACTCGGCGCGTGGAATGGAGTGCCCGTGTGCTTTGCGGCGGCATTGCTGCTGTTCTTGGCCGAGTTGTGGCATCGTCGACGGGATCGGAGGCGCGCAGCATGAGTCTCTTGCTCGCCGCTGCGTTGCTCAGCCTATGCAACCATCCCCAAGAGCCGGCTCCCGCACTGGAGGAGCGTCTCGCAAGCTCCGCGCCGGCAGCGCAGATTGCCGCCGAACTCCAGCGAGAAGCTTGGGCGGCAACTGGCGATGCGGATGCCGTGCTCCAGGCCTTGGAGACGCTCAGCGGAGATTGCGCAGACCGCGCAGAACGCGCGCGTCACTTTGAAGTCTTGGCCGAGCTGCAGTTCCGCGAGGGTCTGTTGGCGCGCGCAGCCAACAGCGTGAAGGAGTCACTGGCTTGCGAGGAATCCACCCCGCGCTTGTTCCTCTACGCGCGCTTGTTGGACTCCTTGGATCGCTCGGAACTGGCGCTGGAGACCTACGCGCGCTTGCGCGAGCGGGCGCAGGATCGAACTCTGCTCGCACTCGTCGAGCGCAGAGTGGCGCTGATTGAGGCCATACGCAGCACTGGCGGCAGCGAACAGGCGCCGACCGATCTGGAAACGCCGTCCGCTCTCTTTCAACTCGCTAGCGCTCCCGATTCTGATCACTCCTCCAAGAGTCGTGGGGCGGTGGTGCTCGCCATGCTGGGCCGTCCGGCCGAGGCTTTGCAACTTTATCCAGTGCTCGGCGAGGGGAGCGCACGCTTTCGGCGCGAGATCCGCTTGGCGGAATGGGCTCTGGCGGCACATGAGCCCGCAGTGGCTCAAGAACATGCGTGGCAAGCGCGAACGCATGCGGCGACGCGCAGAGATCGGCTTTACGCACTCACGGTGCTTTCTGAGGCGCATCGCGCGGACGAGAGTCTCGGGGCCTTGATCGCGCGCTTCGCCGCCGACGGCGCGCTCGATGCCGAGTCGCGGATGGCGTGGATTGATCTACTCCGTGAGACTGCGCGCGTGGATGAGGCGCTGGCGCTCTTCGAGTCGGAGACTTCAGAGAATTTCAGTCCCGAGATGCGCCGGCTGCTGCTCGACATTTGCCGGGAGTCGGGGAGGGAACAGGAACTCTTGGCCGCATATGAAAAGTTGATGGAGGCGGAGCCCACAACCCTGGAATGGCGCGAGGGCTTGTCCCGATACTACCTGGAGCATGGGCAAGGCGAGCAGGCGCGTCTTGTTTGGCAGGATTTGACGAAAGCGTCCACGGATCCTACTCGACTGCTGCAAGTGGCGACCGCCACAGCTCGGCTCGGTCTCGACGATCTTGCGCGCTCCTCTGCCGAACTGCTGCTCGGGAGCGGCGAAGCCGGATTGCAGGCCCGCTTGTTCCTCTTTGACTTTGAGTGGCGCAGTGGCCGTATCGAGGCTGCACAGAAGGAATTGGAAGCCTTCGATCGGGAGGCGGATCCGCGCTCACCTGCGCGCGTGGAATTGGCGGAAGCCTATGAACGTGCGGGTTTGAAGCGGCGCGCGGTGGAAATTCTCGAAGGGTTGCGCGCCGGGCGCGGCGGGGACCAAGCCGAGGAAGATCTGGACATGCGGCTTGCCTGGCTTCTCTCTGAAACCGGCAACGAAGAGCGGGCGCTGGAACTCTGGAAAGGACTTTGGCGCAGCGTGAAGTCTGCGCCGCGGCGTCGGCAAGTGGAAGATCGACTGCTGGCTACGGCCTCGCGACTCGGAGTCCTCGCGGATCTCGCCGTCGAACTCGAAGAGAAACTTCTGGACGGACGCGCGGAGGAGCGGGACGCCTCTTTGTTGGTGCGTCTGTACCAGAAAGTGGGAGATCCGGTTTCCGCGGCAGAAATCCTCGAGGAATACATGAAGCGGCTGGGCAGTGATCCCCTGAGCATGCTTCAGGAGCAGGCGCGGGTGTACCTCGCTGGCAAGGACTACTACCACTACGAGCGCGCTGTGAGCAAGTTGATGGAGTTAGATCCTCGTAATCGAGGAGATCTATTGCGACAGCTCGCCATGAGCATGCTCGAGCGCGGCAAACCCCACGAGGCGCGCGCCGTGCTTCTTGATCTTGCGCAACTCGAAGACCCTTCCGACGCCGCGGAGTTCGAGGCTGGAGTGCTTTCTCTCGCCAAACTCAACGACGAAGCGATTCGAGTCTATCGGAAGGGATTGGCGGCACATCCGGGACGCATTGACAGTTATCTGTTGCTGGCGGAAGCCCTGCGTACGATCGGCGCCACTGAGCGTGCGACCGGGATGTTTCAATTCCTCGTCGAAACGGCGGAGCAGGACGACCTCTTCACCGTCGCTGTGGACGGAGTGCTCAACATGCGTGCGCCCCCTCCGGCGCTCCGCTGGACTCTGCGCGCAATTTTGGAGCGCCTGGCCGCGCGTGACGATCGCACCTACCTCTTCCAACTTTGCGCGGATCTCGCGGAGGAACTCGAGGACAACGAGTTGCGGATGCGTGCGCTGGAGGCCTCCCTGCCGATCGCGGGAGAGCAGCGCGCTTCCATTCTTCGTGAGCTCATGGATCTGGCCTTGGGGCGGACCCTGAATCAATACACGGTGGTCAACGGGCGCTTGGTGCCCATGCGTTCGGGCGGCGACTCCAAGCGCCGACTCGCCTACGGGCGGCGCTTGATCGGGCTGGGGGACGCCGTTCCTCCTGACGTGTACCTGGAACTCGGCGAGGCATTTCTCACCGCCGGCGAAGTGTCAAGCGCAGCCAAGACCTTCGACCTCGCGCGCGACGTTCCGGATTGGACGGCGTACCAGAGGCAGATCGCGACATCTTTCGAGCAAGCTCGCTACGTCGGTCAAGCTCTCGCGATCCATGATCGCTTGCTGTCCAGCGCGGGAACCGATGCAGGGCTCATGCTCAAAACTGCCGAGTTGCGCGAGGAGATGGGAATGGATGAGCGCGCCACGGAGCTTTATCAGCGCGGCTTGGAGCTCATGCTTGAGCGCTTTCCTCTGTCAGCGGCCGCCGTGGCGGAGCGTCCCGCGGACGAGAAGTCCCGTTGGGTTCCGCGCAACCTCAGCGAGCAGGAAAGTGTATTTCCGGTCCTCGAGGAAGGCTTCTACGCCGCAGCGACAGACCAGCAGGCGCGAGCATTTGCCGAGACGCAGCGCGAACGCCTCAACGCGGACCTTGCCGAGTTCAAGATTGCGAACACTGAGATCGATCCCACTCTTGCCGGACATCCGCGCCTGCGGGAGCGCGCCGGGTTCTTGCGGCGCATGGCGCTGGCTTGGGGATGGATCGACGAGGCAGAGACACTCGACCTCCTCCTGATGAGTGCATTTCCCGCCGACGACACTTTGCTCTCCGACGCCTGTTCGGCGCGGACCGCGGGAGGCTACGTCACTGCCGCCCTGCGTCTGGCCGAGCGCAGCGGGCGCTCGGAAGCGAAGCGCAACGCGGCGCTGACCACTGCGGGCATCGGTGGCACAACCGTCGCCCGCGGACCGCTCCCTCCGGCTGAGGTGGTGCACGCGTTGTTGCCGCTCTTGATCGAAGGGCAGACCACTGCGGCGGTCAATCTGCTGCGCAGCACGGATTTGCGCGGCATCGATCGGGCAGCGCTTCCCGCGCTTCAGCAATTACTCGCCGCCGCGCTCTATCTCTCTGACCCTACGCTCGCGGTGCAGTTGGCGCAGGCTACCCTCAAACTTTTAGCCAGTGGCGAATCAGATTATGAGGATGCAAATGCCGCGAATGCCATGCTCAAGCGGCTGCGGCCTGCGCTCGATCCCGACTCCTACGATCTCGTCGTGGACGGCTACGTCACGGTCTTGATGAGCGCGCTCGAGGAGAACACCTTCTCCAAT
>CAZCXL010000205.1:0-5265 GCA_964502625.1 uncultured Planctomycetales bacterium
CGGCGCCGATGCGCAGAGCGGGGCATGGGTGCACAGAGCGAAGGCAAGTGTGAAAACAAGGAAGAGGAGTCGCATGGTAAAAAAGGTGTCGGCAGAGGAGTTACGCGCCGAAGTTGCGCGGTGACGGGATTTTGATGCGACATCCTTCGATTTTCTTCCCCAGGAAGACTTCCAATTTTCGCAGCGCAAAGTTGGGTAGGCTCGACGACGATGCGGGAGCTCGAAGTCCTTTGGCAAGACGCGCCTCGATACGGCTCAGCGGCTCCGTTTCCCCACACGCGCTTCATACCCGGACTCCACCCACATCCGCGGCGCGACCCTCGCGGGAGTCTGTATGGAGTGGCGGCGTACGCGCCGGGCCGGCCTGCAGAAGAGTGGCGGCAAGATCACTCCTACCTGCGCGGAGTGGACCTCTATCACGCCGGCTACC
This sequence comes from uncultured Planctomycetales bacterium, assembly GCA_964502625.1. GTDB lineage: Bacteria > Planctomycetota > UBA1135 > UBA1135 > UBA1135 > JAQBVK01. The sequence continues at coordinate 431 of CAZCXL010000205.1, forward strand.
TCTGGGAGAGTCACGAAGCCTGGGAGGCTTGCTTCGATGCCGCCCACGACTTCGTGCAGCGCGATGGCCTGCAGGCCTTGATCCAACTTGCTGCGGCACTGCTCCAAGAGCATCGGGGCTTCGTGCATGGAGCAGCGCGGTTGGGGCGGTCTTCCGCCCGGCGGTGGGAGCGCGTGATTCACTCTCTGCCCACTGGAGCGCGTTGGGCGGGAGCGGATCCGCGTGAAATACTGACGCAGTCGCGGGCGCACTTCGACGCAGGTGCCCCGGCTCCGCGCATTCGTCTGCACTGAAGCGAGATCTTTAGGGCTTCTTGGGCACGGGCGCCGCGAGCATCCGTGTCCACTCTTTGGAGCTCAGCAGCGAGGATGCGGATTTCTCCTTCGCATCCACGAAAATACCGAACCAATCGCCGGTGAGCAGCATGCCGTCGCCTCTTCCGGACCGCGTGTAGGTGTCTTTGCCCCCGCCGAAATCGAGCAGTACGCCGATTGCCTGCATGTTGTGATAGGTGGAGTCGCTGCTGCCGCCTTGGGAATCCACGCCTCCCCCGCCGCCGTAGGAGTCGTTGCCCGCACCATCCACCAGAATCGCCACGGCCGTGTTCGCAGTGCCACCCAGGGCGAGGCCGCCCACCTCGTAACGGTCGTCGCCGGACTCGTCCCAGAGCCAACCCACTCCCTCATCCCAGGCCGCGCCGCAATTCGCCGCGCATTGCGTGAAGTAGGAATCATTTCCGCCTGCGTCCCAGCGCATGCCCACCGCTTGGTGCACGCCAAAGCCTTGGGAATAGCGAAAACCGTGGTTCTCGTCGTCGCCTCCTCCGTCGAACATCAAGCCGAAGCCGAAGAAGTAGGCGCCTCCCTGACTGAAGTTGCCGGACTCGTAGTAGTCCTTGCCGTCGCCGAAGTCCGCGAGCACGGCCAGTCCGCCGGGCAGGAGCACGGCGCCATCACGAAATCCGAAGCTGTAGCCCTGAGACGCACCATGAAAACTGCCCGGACCAGAGTCGCCGTAAACGTCCGGCCACTGGCCGTTGGCAACGTAACGGTCGTCGCCGGCGCCGTCGGCAAGCGCAGAACAACCATTCCCATTTCCGGCGCCCTGCGCGTAGGCCCAAGCCTCGTACACGTCATTCCCCGCGCGGTCCAACAGATAGGCGACGCCCGCAAAGGAATAGCCCTGTGCGTAGTCTTGGGCGAGATAGTGGTCGTCGCCGGCAAGGTCTACCAACGCCGCCACACCCAGCGCCGACGCGGCTTGGCCTAAGCGCGCGCTCGTGTACTGATCCTTGCCGCGCACGTCCACCAAGAGCGCCACGCCGCCGGTTGCGTAGGCCGGTCCTGGAGTGGTGCTGATGTAGCTGTCGTTGCCGTTGAGTTCCAGCACCACGCTGACCAAGGAAGTGGCTTCGTCCACCACTGCGGCGCGCTCCCAGACATCATCGCCGCCGAGATCGATCACCAAGGCGGCCTGTCCGCGAATCGTGGTCTTGCCCGTGCCCAGAAGCACGACGCGCGCATCGGCACTTGCGCCGGCGGTCGCGATGACGTCGCCGGTAAATCCTTCCCATTTCTCGTGAGTGCGCGCGCACCGCGCAAGCCGCTTGCTCAGGGTGCCCAGAAACTCCGGCTGGGCCAAGCGCGCCACGCGCGCGGCCACGCCCAAGAGTCGCGCACGATCCACCTTGCCCGCGAGCGCCTTGTACTGATCCAGAAGATCCGACTGCACCTGAGTGATCTCGCCTTGCGGAAAGTGCACGCGATAGAGTGCCTCGCACCAAGCCGGAAAATCCTTCCGAAGGCGCACGCGATCCTCCTCGCCCCAGTCCACGGTGAGCTGCGTCAACTCCGCATGACACAGTGCCAGGTACGCAGAAAGTCGCGCGAGCAAGTCCTCGTTGACGGGTTGCGCGGCCGAGTCACTCGGCTGAATTTCAGCCCAGAGGGTGTCGATCGCCGCGAAGGGAAGGGTTTCGGTGTCGAGCCATCCCGCCGTCAGAGTCAAGAGTGCCGACAAGTCCACACCCGAGCGTGCATTGAGGGCCGCTGTGAGTCCATCCCGGAGTTCATCCGCGATCCCGGGCACGCTCCAGGGCTCGGAAAGTCCGCGCATCACCCGGCTCAGCCGTGCCTTGCCGAGCGACTCGTCATAACCGTGCACCATCGCCTGCAGGTGACTGGGAACCGCATCGAACTCGGCGCGAAAACCGCGCGCATCGGCGACACGCTGCAACAATTGCCAAGTCGCGGGCTTGTCCTGGACGAGGGCCGCGGCGGGAGTGAAGGCAAGCGCGAGGGCGCAGGCGGCGGCGAGGGGACCGAGCAACTTCATGTCCGAGGGCTCCGGAACAGGCTCACTCTATCCGCACACGGAAGGGTAGACCGCTTCGTCATGATGCCCGCGCGAGCATCCGTCATGCCCCGCCCGCTTCGCCCTCGGCCCTCCGCAACCCCGCCGCGCGTCAGCCTGGCGCGCGTGTTGTCGAAATTGGGCCTATGTTCGCGCACCGAAGCCGCGCGCTGGATCGAAGCGGGCCGGGTGGAAGTGGATGGACGCGTGACTCTCAATCCAGAGTTGCGGGTGGATCCGGCGCGCAACCGCATTCGCGTGGATGGCGCTCCTGCACAAGCCGCAGGCAAACTCTATCTCATGATGAACAAGCCGCGTGGGCTCCTGACCACGCGCGAAGATCCAGAAGGGCGTCCCACCGTCTATGGAGTGCTGAAAGATTCTGGACTCCCTTGGGTGGCCCCCGTCGGACGGCTGGACCAAGCCAGCGAAGGCCTGCTGCTCTTCACCAACGACACGCGCTGGGCGGAGCGGTTGCTCGACCCGGCGCAACACGTGACGAAGACCTATCACGTGCAGGTGGCGGGGTTGCCGAATCCCACAGAGCTTGCGCGCATGCGAAGCGGTGTGCAAGACGAAGGCGAGACGCTTGCGGCGCGCGCCGTGAGCGTCCTGCGCGCGGGCCCCAAGAATTGCTGGCTGGAGATCCTGCTGGAAGAGGGGCGCAACCGGCACGTCCGGCGCATGCTCGGCGCTCTGGGCTACGAAACCATGAACCTGGTACGCGTGGCCATCGGCCCGCTGGCGCTCGGCGACCTCCCCAAGGGAGGGGTACGCAGGCTCACGGTCGCGGAGAAGGCCTCCCTGGGCTCCGCGGTCGGCCCGGGCGCCTAGTTTCCTGGAATGACTCCCCATTCTGGAGTGATTCCGCCGTCCGGGGAGTCCCCCAAGGATAGAGTGATCTCTCTCCCTTCCCCTACCTCATAGGAGTTGTGGTCACCATGAAAACCTACTCTTACTTCCCGCGCATCGCCGCGGTTGCCTTGTTCGGAGCGCTGGCATGGGCGGCGTTCCCTAACACCGGAAGCGCCTCGCCTCCGGATTTCACCGCCGTCGGCTCTGCGCCGCCGTCATTCCTTCAGCATTCCGGAACTGCAGCATTCGCTTCCCGGAACTCCCACTCCAACCTGCAACTGCCGACTTCGGTGATGCCGAACAATCAGGCGCAGTGTTCCGTCGAATCCACGGATCCGGGCAATCCCCCGCGCTGCTCCGCGACGGTGGCGGGCGGCGTTACTCAACGCTGCTCGGCGCACGCGGACAGCCGACAGCAGTGCTCGGCCTACCTGAGCGCTGCCGGAGGCACGAAGGCTCATTGCTCCACGCTCGGTGGAGATGGCCCCGTCTGTTCCGTGCTTCAACCTCCGATGGGCTCGATCGCGCCGTCTCAGTGCAGCGCTTTTGGGAGCAGCACCGGCAAGCAGATTCTTTGCTCGGTGATGGACGCAGGAGGCAAGCAGTTCTGCTCAGTCGAAAATCCCGGCACTCAGGCGCAGAATCAATGCTCCACCTTCCAGTCGGCGGGTGCCGCCGGAGGCGGAACGCACTTCTGCTCGGCCCTGAACGGCGGCGGCGCGCGGAAGAACTTCTGCTCAGCCCGGGGTGCGGCCCCCCCCGGCAGTTCCACCATGTTCTGCTCGACCCACACGGCCAACAGCCAATGCTCGATTCGGATCGGTCAGAAAGGCTCCTGCACTTCGTTGATGAACGCTCCCCAGGGGAGCTGCAGCGCCTTCGCGGCCGGCAGCCACTGCAGCGTGATCGGCGGGGCGCCGGGCACGACGACCTGCCCCTAGCGGCACGGCATCCGACCTCAACCGGCGGTAAGAGCAATCTCTTACCGCCGGTTTTGTCGTGAATTCCCCCAAACCCCCGGAAGTTGCAACGTTTTCTTTATGTAAGCGTATACTTACACAATGGTCAAACCCACCCTCCTCCTCCTGGCGGCCCTTGCGGGGTGCGCCGCTCCTCATTCCGCCCCCGCGACGGTCGGCTCCGCACAGGCTCCGGCTGGCGTCGTGCTCGGCACTTTTGATTCTCGCGTCCTGGCCATCGCCTACTACCGCTCGGAGGCGTTCAGCCGAGTGCAGCAGGCGGCCATGGCGAATTACTCATCGGCGGACGATGCCGAGCGCAAACGCATCGAACACGAGATGGAAGCACTCCAGCAACTGACCCACCAACAAGGATTCGGCACCGCGCCAATTCCGGAGATCCTCGCCATGATCGAAGACGAAATTCCGAGCATGGCCCGAGCTGCAGGAGTGCAAGCCGTCGTCTGTCGCTGGGATTTAGTCTGGAGCGATCCCGAAATGCAAACCGTGGATCTCTCGCTGGCTCTCGCAGAACTGTTCAAACCGGACGATGTTACCCGCAAGATGTTGCCCGAGATCCTGAAGCACGAACCCGTGTCGCGGAACGAACTCGAGCGTCACGATCACTGAGCGGAGCGGCTAGGCTGCCACCCGATGGCGCGTCCCGAC
>CAZCXL010000206.1:0-1243 GCA_964502625.1 uncultured Planctomycetales bacterium
GTCGCGACGGTACGCAAGATGATGGGTAAGACCTTCGGCCTGGATGCGGAGCCGGGAACACTGCGCGGCGATTTTGGGGCCTCGAAGTCCTTCAACTTGCTGCACGGCTCGGATTCGCCGGAGAGCGCTCAGCGCGAATTGGCCCTGTTCTTCCCAGAAGGACTCCAGAATTGGGTCCCTGTCAGTGCGGCCTGGCTCTGGGACGAGCCGGCGGCACGGTAACCCGCTGCTTGCCCCTTCGTAGCCTGCGCCCTGGGCAGGTTTGACGGTTCCGGCCTTCCTAGGGACAATGACCCGCCCGATGCAACTCGCCTGCTCCTGGACTCTGATTGGCATCCTCGGATTCTTGGGCGCCTGCTCTGGACTACCGGAAAACGAGATCGTGGCCCGGGACGAGTTCTTGCGCCGAGCCACGCAGTACTACGACGTTGGGCGCTATGTCCAAGCCGAGCAACAGGGCCGCCAAGGTCTGATTCTCGATCCCGAGCACGCGACTCTGAACCATCTCACAGGTCGTGCCATTCTGATGCAGGCCGCCTTGCCGAAAATCGTGGAAGCCCGACCCTTCTTGGAGAAGGCCTACGAGAACATGGAGGTGGACGAGCACAAGGCCGCGTACTCGCTCGCCGAGTATCACCTCGTCTACGGCCGCTTGGTGCTGGAACACGTAGGGCGAGAACGCCGCTCTTTGGAGCAGAATCCGAATCCGGACGCCATCGCAAGAATTGACATTGGGAAGCAACTCGACGAACGGGAGCAGCGGGCCCGCGAACACTTTGTCACTGCGGAAGAGTATTCCTTGGAGGCTCTGCGCGCTGCCCCGGACAGCCTTCAGTATCTGGAGAACAAGGGCCAAATCGCCGCTTTGCTTGGCAAGGACGGTGAGGCATTCGAAGCCTTGGGCCGTGTGCTCGAGTTGCTCACCGAATCCCGTGCCTTCCTGAACCGTACCTTGGGCTTCCGGACCGACTTACCGGTCGGCGAAGAAGAACGCTTGCGTCGTCGATTGCTGAGCGACATTCAGCGCGAGGTCGCCGTGCGTGGAGTCTTGGCCGGGCTCTACAAGCGCCAGGGCCGCCTCCCGGAAGAGGAACGCGAGTACACCCGCATGTTGGAGCTGGATGAGCGCATTTCCGGTCTCTACTACTCCCGAGGCATGGTGCGCTACGAGTTGGGAAGGATTCCCGAGGCTGCCGCAGACATGCGCGAGTTCCTCATGCGCACGACTCTGGAAGCCGGAGCC
>CAZCXL010000206.1:1253-5191 GCA_964502625.1 uncultured Planctomycetales bacterium
GTCGCGCTGACGTTGCCGGTCGCGTCGTCGAAGAAGCCGGAGCCGAGCAGGTCGCACAAGCCGTGGACGTGCTCAAGGAACTTGAGCGTCTGCAGCCGACCCGGCCGCTTTAAGCGTTCACTCGCCGTTTTTCTTGGGCTCCGATTCCGGCTCTGGCTGGAGGCCGAACTCAGGAAGCGGTTTGAGCCAGGAACCGAAGTCCACCTCAGTGCGGATGACCTCTCCATTCCGAAGCACCAGCATGGCTGCGCGTTCGGGTGCTTGGAACATCGCCCGGCCAAGATCCTCCACGGTGGCCAGAGGCTGACCGTTCAGTTCGAGGACCAAATCTCCGGCGATCAGACCGGCAACTTCAGCCGCACTCGACGGGAGGACCGATTGAATTTCGACCGCCCAGCGCCGCGCAGGACCGAGTGGGTCTTCCATCACGACCAGTCGACTCGAGACCTCCACACCCAGCATGCGCTTGCGGCGCAGAAGGGAGCCCAACTGTTCAGGGAAGAGACTGGTCACGATCTCGATGGGCACCGCGAAGCCAATGCCCTCTGCGCGCAGTGCCCGGATGCGATCACTGTCCGAGAGCCCGCGGTGCAGTTCTTGAAATTGGCGCTCGATCCCGATCTCGATCCCCGAGTCCGCAAGTTCCGGCAAAGCCGTCAGGAGAATGCCGATCACTTCCCCGCGGGAGTTGGCCAACAGACCGCCTCCGTCTCCAGGATTCACGGGGTTGGTGATCTGGAGCAGACGGCGGGCCGAGCCGGCGAAGCGTGCCTTGCCGGTAAGGAGACCCAGGCTCATGCTGGCTTCAAATCCATAGGCATTCCCGAGTGCGATCACAGGCGATCCCTCGGCCATCCATTCCCCCGGGAACACCTGCGGCTGCATCCCCCGCAGACCTTCCACGCGGATGAGCGCAAGTCCGTAGCGTTCATCTCGGGCGATCACGCGTCCGGTGAAGCGCACACCGTCCACACGCCGCACCTCGAGCTCCGACTCCGCGGACACGCCACCCTGAGATTCATCTTGCTTGGAAAAGAAGATGGGCGCGATCACCAAGCCTTCCGCGCTGACCACCACTCCTGCGGTGGAAACCTCACGCGTTGCGTCGGTGCCTGCATATTGAGTGCGCACCTCCACCAAACTGGGAACGAGATGAAGATAGAGCGTCGTCAGTTCCCGCTCCAGGCCTGCCAAGGTGGAGGCGCCCGGGGTGCTCTGCTGCAGAGCGCGATCAAGCACCGCGACCTCGCGCAGAGGATCGGCAGGAGGAGTGTTTCCCTCCTGCTGCGCTGCGGCGCCCAACGTCATCGTGAACACGGCGACCAGAACGGTTCCCGCCAAACAGGGAAGCCGTGCCACGGCTTTACATTTGCACGCGATCCCGATTCGACTGCGTCCGCTTGGGACGGGCCGAAGCAGGAGTGGTGAGCGGCAGCAACTCGTCGCCCTCGGTGGCACCAGTGCGCGGCTGGACTTCGAGCCCACCGGTGCGCAGCAAGAATTCACGCAGTTCTTCGGGAGTCGTCGCTTGGATCTCGCGCGAAGCAGTCGGGCCGAGTTCTCCGCCTGCCGATTTCTGGTCCGTAGTCGAGTCCCAACCCTCGAGAACGCTCGGCAGAAAGGCCACCACCGCAGCAGCGGCAGCCAGACTGCTCCAAAGCATCCAACGCGGCCCGCGGCGCGGTTGAGTGATACCAGTCAGGGCCGCAGCAGGAGTCTGCACGGAAGCCGGAGGGGTCAGACTCATGGAAAGGCCAGCCCAGAGGCTGCCCCGGCTCGGCATTTCCTCGCGGAGGCTGAGGAGTGCCTCGCGCGCACCGGCGAAGGAGGCATATTCCGCGCTACACAGGGCGCAGTTCTCCAGATGGGATTCAAGCCGGGCGGCTTCTTCATTCGGAAGATCGTCCCCTACGTGAAGCGGAATGAGTTCAGCGGTGTCGCGGCAGTTCATCACAGGATTTCAGCTCCTTCTTCCTTGCCCAAAGTACGTTCCCAATGGTCACGGAAGAGTTTGCGCGCGTGATGCAGACGCCAGCGCACAGTGCCGGCAGTGGTGCCGACGCGCTGGCCGATCTCGCCGCAGGAAAGACCTTCGATCTCGCGCAACAACAGAACTTCCCGGAACTGATGCGGCAGAGCGTCGAGGATGCGTCGGACAAGTTGCCGACGTTCGGATTCCGAGGCGTGGGTGTCCGGCGAAGACTCACCGCCATCGCGGTCCGGAGCCAATTCGACCGAGCCGCCGGGAGTGCCTGGCGCAGCCCGACGCAGACGATCCACGGCCTGGTTGCGCAGAATGCGATAGAACCAAGTGGCAAACGAGCGCTTGGAATCAAAGCGCTCACGCGCGGCGTAGACCTTCAAGAAGGCGTCTTGCGCGACCTCGCGGGCGGTCTCGTAGGAGCCAACGATGCCGCGCGCGACGTGGATCGCGCGGGTCTCGAATCGTTCGACGAGGAGACGGAACGCCTCGCGTTCACCTTCGCAGGTGAGTTGGAAGAGTTCTTCGTCCGTCAGACCGGCCCAGGCGGAGACCTGGGTTTCGGCTTGAGGGGAGACCAGTCGGAGGACCGGGGATGCCATGGGTTCAGAAGAGCCTACGGGCAAGTCTGGCGGCTGTTGGGGCAAGACAGCGGCTCAAGTCCCTACAGGAGGGGGTTGAGGGGGCTTCCCTGAGGCTGAGTCCGAGGAGCGCGAGCGCTCGTCCACGGGTGCCGACGGCCCTTCGAGCGCCGCACGGATCGCCGCGTCTTCGGCGGACGCCATGCGGCGGAACTTGAGCCAGCGCCGCTCCAGCAGCTCGGTTTTGGAGAGTTTGGCGAGCTCGTCAAGCCACTGGACGATCTGAAAACTGACCACGCGCATGGCCTCTTGGGGATCCGTGTGCGCGCCCCCGATCGGTTCCGGAATCACGCGGTCCACGATGCCCAGCCGCAGCAAGTCCGGCGCGGTCAACTTGAGAGCGTCCGCTGCCTTCTCCTTGCCTTCGGCACTCCGCCACAAGATGGAGGCGCAGCCTTCCGGCGAGATCACGGAATACCAAGCGTGCTCCAGCATGCCGATGCGATCCCCCACCGCGATTCCCAGCGCGCCGCCGGAACCACCTTCGCCGATGATGATCACCACGATCGGCACACTGAGACCGAACATCTCGTGAATGTTCTCGGCGATGGCCCGTGCTTGGCCGCGTTCTTCCGCGCCCACGCCGGGATAGGCGCCGGGTGTGTTCACGAAACACAGGATCGGCAGATTGAGCCGCGCCGCGAGTTGCATCTTGCGCAGGGCCTTGCGGTAGCCCTCCGGATGCGCCGAGCCGAAGTTGCAAGAAAGCCGGTCCTTGGTGTCCTTGCCCTTGCGGTGCCCGACCACCATCACGCGCCGTCCTTCGATCGTTCCGAAACCCGTGATCATGGCGCGGTCGTCGCCAAAGATCCCGTCGCCGTACAACTCGACCCAGTCGGTAAAAAGATGCTCGACGTAGTGCGAAGTGAGCGGCCGATTCGGATGCCGTGCCACTTGCACGCGGTTCCAAGCCGGCAGGCTCGTGTAGATCTCTTGGGTGAGTCGGCGCAACCGATCCCGGTAGAAGGCCAATTCCTCCGTGAGGTCGTGGGAGGTGCGCTGCGCGAGCTCCTCTAACTCCGCAAGCCGCGAGCGCACATCCTCGATGGGCTTCTCGAAGGGCAGCGAGCCGGTACCGGGCGGCGGAATCTTCTTGCGGGCCATGAGCGGGACGCACGCGGTGGTGGCGCGGGCGCTGTGCATCTAGGATATCCGGCCGATGCCGTTGAATCCCCCGCGATTCTCCCGAGCGGCGAGGCGCTTCCCTGCATGAGTGCGAACGCCTGGCGCGTGGAGTTGGAACTGGAGGCCGGTCGGGCCGATCCGGTCGGTGATTCGGCGCGTCGCTCCTTGGCGGCGCGCGGTCTTGACCTCAG
>CAZCXL010000207.1:0-5179 GCA_964502625.1 uncultured Planctomycetales bacterium
CTGTTAGCGCGGGTGCGCGCGCTGCTCCGGCGCGCCAGCAGCCCCACCGCGGAGTTACTGCAGATCGCCGACCTCGAACTCGATCCTGGCGCGCGGCGCGTCCGACGCGGAGGCGAGGAGATCACGCTCACCCTGCATGAGTACCGCGTGCTGGAGCTGCTCGCGCGCCACGCGGGCACCGTGCTGAGCCGCGCGCGCATCACCGCCGCCGTCTGGGCGGACGAGATCGGCCCGGATTCGAACGTGCTGGAAGTGCTGGTGTCCCATCTGCGCCGCAAATTGGAGCGAGAGGACGGACCTAAGCTCATTCACACGCGCCGCGGCATCGGTTATCTGCTCTCCACAGAGGGTGAATGAAAGCGCTCAGCATTCGCTCCAGCCTGACCGCATGGTTTCTGGCCTGCGCGGCGCTTCTGATCGCTGCCTTTGCCCTCGTGCTGTTCGCCACCATGCGCAGCGAGTTGCGCTCTGGCCTCGACGCGCGCTTGTCGGCGAACGCCATGAGCCTCTCCGCCTTGTGCGAGTGGGATGAAGACCTGCGTCGCCCGGCTTTCGAGTTGCTTCCTGAGGTGGCGGAGCGGCTCGCCAAGAGTCGTCCGGGGAGCGGCGAAGAAATTCGCACGTGGCCCGCCCGGAAAATTCTTCACAAAGCGGGCGAAGCCATCGCTGCTGAGCCTCCGCCGCCGGAGGCATTGGCGGACCGGTTGGGAAAGTCCGAACCCTTTGCGCTGTGGAGCACCTGGGAGACTGGGGACGGGAAGCACCGCTTGTGCGAAATGCTGGTGACGATCCCCTCCTACGTGGATGACGAAGGATTCCGCAAGCGCGAATTTTCAGTCTTGATTCGCGTGAGCGAAGACCTCGCGCCGATTGAAGCCAAACTGGTTCGGCTTGGAGGCCTCGTGGCCTTGCTCGCGCTCATCGCCTCCGGCATGGTCGCAGTGTTCGCCGTGGTGATCTCCCGCCGCGTGGTGCAGCCGCTGCGCCATCTCGGCGCAGCCGCCGCCGAGATTCGTGCCGGCCGCAGCGCTCAAATTCCGCTCCGCGGCACCGGCGACGAGGCCGACGAGCTCGCCGGACATCTGGAGAACGCATTCGGCCGTCTCGAAGCAGCCTTGCAACGCCAGGCGCGCTTCACTTCCGACGCCTCACACGAATTGCGCAATCCCATCACGGCGATTCGCAGCAGCGCTGAGGTCGCGCTTCATCGCGAGCGCACTCCCGAGGAGTACCGCAGCTTTCTCCAAGAGATCCGCGAAACTGCGGAGCGCATGGGCAGCGTGGTGGAGGCTTTGCTGATGCTCGCGCGCGTGGATGCCGGGCGCGGCGGCACTCCGTTTCATTCCGTGGACCTCACCGCCATTGCCCGCGACGCGGCTGCAGATGCGCCCGAAGGCGCCGGGCGTGTGCGCGTGGTCGCCGATGAAGCCGTCCTCGTTCCGGGTGACCCCACCTTGCTGCGCGTGCTCGTTGATAATTTGATCGGCAACGCGCTGCGCTACTCCGGACAAGACGCGCCGATTCTCGTGAAGGTCACACAGGGGCCGAGCGCGAGCCTTTCCGTGGAAGATCAGGGGCCTGGAGTCCCGGAAAACGAGAAACGGCGGGTGTTCGAGCGCTTCTTTCGGGGATCGGCCGCAACGCCGGGCTCCACGGGCGCCGGACTCGGACTCGCCTTGGTGGCCGAAATCGCGCGCGTGCACGGAGCGGAATGCAAGATGGAGTCTGCACCGGGCCGCACGATCGTCCGCGTGCAGTTTCCGGAAGTGAAGTCGCCTGCGAGCGCCTAAACGCTACCAGCGCACACCGCTCGGGCTGTCTGCAGTCCAGCAGCCGAGTTTGAAGAGCGGGGCCAAGCGGACCAGGTCCGCAATCACGCGCTCGGTCCAGTCGGCACTGCCGCTGGCAACCTCTTCACGGGATTGGCGCGCGACGATCTCCACCGCGTGCTTGCCCGGCTGAAGAAAGCCGGCAAGATCGCGCCAGTCGCGCTCTCCGATCTTCTCCAAGGCCCGCGGACCGCCGCCGTCGACTTCAAAAATGAAACCGGGCGCTGCCGCGCAGGCCTGCAGCAGAGCGCTCCGCCCCTCTCCTTCCTCTGCTCGCTTGACGAGCACGTTGAGATCGAACCAAGCGTCTTTCTCCCAACGCAGGCCCCAAATCGCTCGGCGCTCCTCGACTACGATTTGGAAGTGCACGCTGCGATGCGCTGAGTCGAGATCCTTCGCGAGTTCCGGACCGACGAATTTCTGTAGAGCCTTGCGCTCCTGCTTGCCGCGAAACAGCATGGTCCGCTGCCGCGCGACGCGCATGCCGTTGCTCGCGTGCGGATGGTGCAGGCTCTCGCGCCGCTCGAGGTCCATGCCCGTTGCCGGCAACAAGGCCACACGCGCGCGGTCGCCGAACTCTTGGAGCCGACGTCGGAGCTCCAGCCTGCGGCCGTTCCACTCGGGATCGGCCTGAAAGCGCGACTGGAAGAGGTCGAAGTCGGCGGGACTAAACACGCGCCGAGCGTAGCGCACCGGGCGCTAAAGTGCGCGCATGGAACCCACGGAAGAGAAGCGCCCAAACCCGCTCGCTGCGCTGCTTCAACTCGTGCGCCGCACCGCCGAAGAACTGGCAAAAGACGATCTTGCCGGGCTGGCGGCGCAGATGACTTACTACTTCACGCTGGCCTTCTTTCCCCTGTTGATTCTGTTGGTGGGCGTGTTGGACCTGCTGCCGCTGGATCGCGAGCTCACCGTCATGACCGCGCGTTTGGTGGACGGCTTCCCGAGTGACATGCAACCGCTGCTGCGGCGTTTTCTGCGCGAGTTCCTGGGCCGACAAGGCTCCGGAGGCATTTTCGCCTGGATGTTCGTGGCCCTCTGGGCAGGTTCGCGCGCGATCTCCGGCGCCCGTCGCGGACTGAACGGCGTGTTGGGTGACCGCAGAAAGCGCAACGCGGTGAAGACGCGATTCCAGGATGTCGGCTTCACCTTGGCGGCCATGCTCTTCGTCGGAGCGAGTTACGCACTCACCTTCGGCGGCAAAGCCATCGGGAACTTCCTGGCGAAGATGGTCGGCCTGGGCGATGCATTCGCCACCGTTTGGCAATGGACGCGCTGGCCTTCCTCGGTGGCGCTGCTCATTCTCTTCATCACTCTGGCGTATCGCTTTCTGCCGGATCGAAAAGTCCTGTGGCGGAGCGCGTTCGCCGGCGCCATTCCAGCCACCCTGGGCTGGCTCGGTTTGCTCGGCGGCTACGAAATCTGGCTGCGACTTGCGGGAAGCTTTGACCGCATCTACGGCAGCCTCACGAGCTTCTTCCTCCTGATGCTGATGCTCTGGCTCTTCGGCCTCGTGTTCCTGCTCGGAGGAGAGATCGTGGCTTGGCGCAGCAATCGCCATCAACGCAGCGCAGGCGCGCACAGCGCGGCCAATTAGGAAAGAAAAATGCGGCCCCAGCTTGCGCCAGGACCGCAACTCCATCCCCTCAGATGGCACCTTTCGGTGTTCAACCCGCCGGCCTTGCAACCGACGGGCGAAATCCCCTGCCCTGTCTGGCAGAGGCGAGGATTCTAGGAAGGAGTCAAGCGGCTTCTGCGTAGGAATGAGTAGACCCCGGTCAACCTGACCGGGGTCTGAGCATCAGCAAAATCCTATTTCACAGGCCACCTGCCTAGACCTCGGATCGCATCGGCCAAGGAGTTCAAACGACCGTTCGCTCCTCTAAAAATCTGGCAGATTTTTTTGGCTCCTAGAACTGCACCTTCGGCGCCTGCCGCGCCTCGGGCACGTCCAACTCGAAGAACTCCTTCTTCAGGAACTTGAACATTCCGGCCACGACATTGGACGGGAACTGTTCGATCTTGTTGTTGTTCTCACGCACGTTTCCGTTGTAGAAGCGCAGCGAAGCCTGGATCCGGTTCTCGGTATTCCCCAGCTCTTTCTGCAACTCCAGGAAGTTCGTGTTCGCCTTGAGGTCCGGATAGGCCTCCAAACGCACCATCAGGGTGCGCACGGCCCCTTCGAGCGCGGCCTCGTCCTTGGCTTGGCTAGACGGCGCGCCGTGATTGTTCGCCGCCTTTTCGCGGAGGGCCACGACCTGCTCGAGCAACTGCCGCTCGTGTTGGGCATAGCCCTTCACCGTATTGACCAGATTCGGAATCAGGTCGTAGCGGCGTTTGAGCTCAGTATCCACGTTGGACCAGGCTTCATCGCACTGGTTACGGATGGACACCAAGCCGTTGAAGGCGCCGACCATCCAGAGGACGATCAGCAGGAGGATTCCACCGACGATCAGAAGGGGGACCATGTCGGAGAGATTCTACGGGCGGAAAGCCTCCGCGTGGGACGATTCAATCCCGAAACAGGTAGTCGGGCATGCGCTCGCGCACGGAGGCCAAGAACTCGAACATCCCGTCCAGGTGCTCCGCGCGCAGCCTGCCTTCGCGCATGACCGCCATCACCCCCGCCTCCTGCTCCAGGCCAGCCTCACGATGCTCCATCAGAAACTCGATCATCCTGCTGTTGCAGAAGTCGTAGGCGAACTTCTTGTCGCGGCAGCGCACGTTGAAGGCGTTCGAAAAGGCCACGGATTCAAAATCCACGTCTTCGTAGCCAAAAGCGCCGGCGATGCGATGCAGAAAGTTTTCGGGCCCGATCAGAAACTCCGGAAATGCGCGCTCCAGATGCAGCAAGGCCACGCCGACGTGCACGGTGTGCTGATTCTTACCCGAGCCCACCGTGTAGCGAAACTGGAACGCGGCTGCGCGGCGTCCACCCCACTCGCCGCGCACGACGTGGAAGCCCCGACGGCTATGGCCGATCTGCAACCGATCCAAGAAGCCATACGTCTTGCGCACCTCCGGATCATTTTCCTGCTGATACCGAAAGCCGCGCGCGACGGCCCACGCGCGAAACGCGGCTCGCCGCTTCTGCTCCGCCTTCCACGCGAAGACGATGCCGGCCGCGAGCAGCGCGATGAGCAGAGTTCCGATGAGGAATGTTCCGCGAATTCTCGGGCGGGATTACGGCCGAGCTGGCCTCGCACCAGATGGACGTCGCGAATTGGGTGTTCGGCGACACGCCGGAGTTCATAACGGGCGTCGGCAGCCTGGATTGGCGCAAGGATGGCCGCGATATCTTCGACACCGTCTCGCTGATTCTGAAGTACTCGGGAGGACGTAAATTCACC
>CAZCXL010000208.1:0-5158 GCA_964502625.1 uncultured Planctomycetales bacterium
CCTGAAGTCGCCGAGCGAGCGCCGCCAGCCGCGGTGCGCTCGGAGGGGAAGCGCTGGCGGGTGGACATTGGACGCTGGTGCGTGGAGGCCCTGAGCGCGGCGGGTTTGCCGCGCGGCGAGATTACCGATTGCACGCTAGACACGATTGCCGATGCGCGACTGTTCAGTCACCGCCGCGAGGGCGCGAGTGGGGGGAGGAACGGACTCCTCGCGATACTGGCCCCACCCGCTGGAGGAAGTCGCACCTAAGTCTTTGAAGCTTCTGGGTTTGCCTTCGCCATCGCCAGATTTTCTACCGGCAGACCTAAGTCCGCACCGCAGCGACAACTGCTTGGATTCTCCTCCAGCCGATGGGACCAGTATCTCCTAGTGGCCGCCGTCCGTGCTCGGCGTAGAGACCGCGGCCTCAGAGCGCGCCAGCATCCGGTACTCCGGGAACTCAGCGGCCACGTGGCCGGAGCGCTCGAGCAGCACGCGGATTCCTTCCTGCAACTGCGGATCCTCTTGGAAATCACCGAGGAATCCACCGCCCGGGAACACCTTGCCTCGCGCATCGCTCACCAGCGCGCGAACTGCGCGGCGGACCCAGCGCCGCACTTCCTGCGGATCTAGGGTCGTGCCCAGCCCCGTGTAGAACTCATCCCAACCCGCGTACAGCCCGAGATCGCGGTTGTCGAACTCAGCGATCTGCACCGCGCGTTCCGCGTCCTCTGCGTACAACTTGCGCGCAAACTCACGGAATACGTCTTTGCCGAGCAGGCGATCCAGTTCCCGCAAGGTCGGATAATCGAGATCCGGCACCATCACCACCTGATCGGGTTCGATGCCGCCCGCTTGGGTCACGCGGCCGTCGTGGTCGCGGAGCGTATGGATGCTCGATCCGTCCGGAAGGTAGTAGTAGGCGATCGTCAACTTGAGCAGCGGCGCGTAGTCGTAGCGCCCGTTGCCGTTAACGTCGGTGTAGGTCTCCCATTCGTCGCGCATCCGGTTGCGATTCGAGTCTTGGTAGGGCTCGTCCCCGGGTTGGCCGGGCACGCGCATCAATTGCTGCACCGAACCCTTGCCGAGCGTGCGCTCGCCGACGAGCACCGCACGGCCGTGTTGACCGAGCGCGCCGGCGACGATCTCAGAAGCGGACGCGCTCAAATCATTCACCAAAAGCACCAAAGGCACCGACTCGTCCACCAGGGCGGGGCGGGTGGTGAAGTGCCGCTCCTCCGGCTGCGTGCGGGAGCGGGTCGAGACGACCAAGCGGTCGCGGGGCATGAAGACGTCGGCGATGTCCACCGCGGCCTCGAGATAGCCGCCCGGATTGTTGCGCAGGTCCAGGACGACTCCGGAGATCGGTCCGGCGGCCTGAGCCTCGCGGACGGCACCCGCAATCTGCGAAGCGGCCTCGGCACCGAAAGTGATCAGTTCGAGATAGAGCACCCGACCCGGCAGCATTTCTTGCTCGAGCACCGGCACCTCGATTTGCTCACGATCCACCACGATGTCCCGCGGCTCGTTCCAACCCGGGCGCCAAAGCTTCAGCGTGACGGTGGTGCCCGGCTTGCCTTTGAGCCGCCGGATCACCTCGTCTTGGGGTTGCTCGGCCGTGGACCAGCCATCGACCTCAAAGACTTTGTCGTCCGAGAGCAGGCCGGCCCGATAGGCGGGACCGCTGTAGATCGGGCGAATGATCGTGAACACGCCGTTGACGATGTTGACGTAGGCGCCGATTCCGCCGTACTGCGGATCCATTTCGTACTTGAACTCCGCGACGTCGGCCGAAGAGAGGTAATCCGAGTACGGATCAAGCCGGCGCAGCATGCCGTCTGCGGCCGCTTCCAACAGTTCCTCGCGCGAAAAGCGCTCACCTTCCATGTGCGCGGCCTCCGCCATGCGCAGCACGTCTTCGAGCGGACCCAGGTCTCCCGGAGTGGGAGTCGCCGTCTGGTCTTGGAGTTGCTGGGCGTAGCGCAAGAGGGATTCTTCCTTCTCGCGATTGCGCGCTTGGTCGGAAACACGATCGAGAATGACGCGCGCGAGCGCGGCTTCAGTTCCCGTGCCGTCGGCAATCCGCGCAAGCACGTCGGTCTCGTTCGATTCCATCACCACACCGGCACGTCCGATCGCGAGGACGGCCTGCTGTTGTAGATGCGCATCCTCCGCACCGAGCAATCCGCGCAACTGCCGCAACGCCGCCGCGCGATACACCCCGTCGCCGATCCGGAACAAGGTGAGTTGGCCTTCGATCCACAGCGCGGGCGCTTGCGCCGGCTCCCACTCCAGAAGCCGAGCACCTAACTTCCGCTGCAGAGCCAGCGCGTCTTCGCCACCGGCGCGGGCCATGGTGGAGAGCGCGGCCAGAGACAGTGCCGTGTCCGCAGGGTTCAGGAGTGGAACCAGCACAGTGGAATCCGGATCCTCGAGGCCATAGCCGAGGAAGCGGACCAGAAAGAGCAGATCCTTGCCTTGCGCCGAGTCCAGGGCGGCCCGTGCGGCCTCGAAGTCGGTCTCTGCGGCCTCTGCGCCGGCTGCGTCAGCCAGTTCCAGTACGACCTCCGGAGTCACAGTCGCGGAGCGCGACCAGGCCTCCTGCCAAGCTCCGGCAGGGTCTTGGAGCGACGCGGGGGTACAGAGCAGCAGGAAGAAGGGGATGAGCATGTTCAGACTTGCCTCTCCATAGGCTATCGGCTCGCCGCAGCAACCTCCTGCAACGCACTAGAATGTACGGATGAACGCGTCTGACGCTGGCGCGAGCCTCACCCACCTGGGTGAGGGTGGAGAAGCGCGCATGGTGGACGTCGGGGGGAAGATGGCCGGCCCGCGAGAGGCAGTGGCCGAGGCCTGGTTGCGCTTTCCCGAGCGAGCTTTTCAGGCTCTACTGGATGGCCAGCGGCCCAAGGGAGGCCTGATCGAGCCTGCGCGACTCGCGGGAATCCAGGCTGCCAAACGCACCGCCGACCTCATCCCGCTCTGCCATCCGCTGGCGCTCGATGCGGTACAAATCGAGGTCGAACTACCCGATCCCTCAGTGCCGCGGCTCCGCGTGGTTTGTCACGCGCGCGTTCACGCGCGGACCGGCGTGGAAATGGAAGCGATGGTCGGCGCCACGGTGGCGGCGCTCACCCTTTACGACATGACCAAGGCGCTCGACAAGGGTGTCATCATCGAAAGTGTTCGCCTGCTCCTGAAGACAGGCGGAAAATCAGGCCGGTGGGAGGCACAATAGACACTTCCGGGCCGACCCCTCCCGTGCGCCCTCGGCGCCCCAATCGCGTGGATCTCAAACTCGTCGAACAATTGCTGGCCCTCATGAAGGAGGGCGGCCTCACCGAATTGCATTACGTGCAGGGCGATACCGAGGTGCGCCTTTCGCGGCAAGCCGCCGCTGCGCCGCAGGTCATCCAGGCTGTGCCGCAAGCTGCGCCCGTGGCCGTCCCGGTGGCTGCCGCCGCTCCGGCTGCTCCCGCCGACTATTTCCGCTCACCCATGGTCGGCACCTTCTATCGCCGAGCGAATCCGGAGTCCGAGAACTACGTCGACGCCGGCGATTCCGCCGACGACGAAACGGTGCTCTGCCTGATCGAAGCCATGAAGGTATTCAACGAGATCAAGGCGGAGTTCCGCGGCAAGATTTTGGAGGTGCTGGTGCAGGACGGCGAGGCGGTCGAGTACGACCAGCCGCTGTTCCGCATCCAGCGCAACTGAGGAATCCCGCGCCATGTTCCGGCGCATCTTGGTCGCCAATCGCGGCGAAATAGCCCTGCGCATCATTCGCGCGGCGCACGAACTCGGCGTGGAAGCAGTGGCCGTTTACTCACAGGCCGATCGCGGCGGCACCTGGCTCGACGTCGCGGACGAAGCGATCTGCATCGGCCCTGGTCCGAGCGCGCAGTCCTATCTGGACATCGCACGCATCATGGCGGCGGCGGAAGTCGCCGACGTGGAAGCCATCCACCCGGGCTACGGTTTTCTGGCGGAGAATGCGCGTTTCGCGCAAGTCTGCAACAGCCATGACATCGTCTTCATCGGTCCGCCCGCGACCTCGATCGACGCCTGCGGAGACAAGTCCAAGGCGAAGGCCCTCGCGAAGCAAGCCGGAGTGCCCGTGGTCCCGGGCAGCGATGGACCGGTACCGGATGCCGACGCTGCTGCGATCATCGCGCGCGAGATTGGATATCCGGTGATCATCAAGGCGGCCGCCGGCGGCGGCGGTCGCGGCATGCGCGTGGCCGGCAACGAACCGGCCTTGCGCAACGCCTTCGCACAAGCGCAGGCCGAAGCCCTCGCCGCTTTCAAGGACGGCACGGTGTACCTCGAGAAGTTCGTCGAGAATCCGCGCCACGTCGAGTTTCAGGTGCTCGCGGGAGCCGACGGCGAAGTGGTGCACCTCGGCGAGCGGGATTGCTCGATTCAGCGCCGCCACCAGAAGTTGATCGAAGAGTCGCCCTCGCCGGCCCTCAAGCCGGCCACACGCGAGAAGATGGGTGACGCCGCACGCGCCTTTGCGCGCGCCGCGGGCTACCGCAACGCGGGCACGGTGGAGTTCCTGCTCGATCGCCACGGCGACTTCTTCTTCATCGAGATGAACGCGCGCATTCAGGTCGAGCACTGCGTGACCGAAATGGTCAGTGGGGTGGACTTGGTGCGCTGGCAGATCCGCATCGCGGCCGGCGAGAACCTCGACTTCCGCCAGGAAGACGTGGAGTTGCGCGGCCATGCCATTGAATTCCGCATCAACGCGGAGAATCCGGAACGGGGCTTCGCGCCCACTCCGGGAGTGGTGGAGCGTTTGGTCTGGCCCGGCGGCCGCGGCGTACGGATGGACACGCACATTGCGGCGGGCTCAGTGATTCCGCGCCACTACGACTCCATGATCGCCAAACTCATCGTGCATGGCGTGGACCGCGCGGACGCGATCCGCATCGGCCGCCGCGCGCTGCGCGAGGTGCGCGTGGAAGGTCCGGGCATCGCCACCACCGTGGGGCTCCACCTGCAGATTCTCGATCGCGCGGAGTTCGTCACGGGCGAGCTCGACACCGGTTTCATGGAACGCTTCCTTTCCCGCTAATGCGACTGCGCACCCTCGTCACCGGCGCCGCCGGATTCATCGGCTCGCATCTGTGCGAACGCCTGCTGCGGCGCGGCTGCGAAGTCGTCGGCGTGGACA
>CAZCXL010000209.1:0-5140 GCA_964502625.1 uncultured Planctomycetales bacterium
GAAGACGGCTCGATGGCGCGCATGCCCGAGCTCGAAGTCTTCGCCAAGCGGCACGGTATGCCCGTGCTCACCATTGCGGATCTCATCGAATACCGCCGCCGACGCGAGCGGCTAATCGAACGACGCGTGACAGGCGTGCGCTTGCCCACGGCCTACGGCGAGTTCCGCCTGCATCTCTATCGCGCGTTGACCGACGGCAAGGAGCATCTCGCACTCACCATCGGCTGGCCCGAGGCTCCGGTGGATTCTGCAACACCCTTCGATGCCAGCCACGAGCCAGTGACGGTGCGCGTGCACAGCGAATGTCTCACCGGAGACTTGCTTGGCAGCCTGCGCTGCGACTGCGGTCCGCAGATGCACGCCGCGCTGGCGCAGATCGCCGCAGCCGGACGCGGTGTCTTGCTCTACATCCGGCAGGAAGGTCGCGGGATCGGCCTGGAGAGCAAACTCTGCGCCTATCAGTTGCAGGACCAAGGGTTGGACACGGTCGAGGCCAACGAGCGTCTCGGCTACCCCGCGGACATGCGCGAATACGGGCTAGGCGCACAGATTCTCCATGACTTGGGCGTCCGCCAGATGCGGCTCCTCACCAACAACCCCAAGAAATTGGCCGCCCTGGAGGGCTACGGACTAGAGATCAAGGAGCAACTGCCGATCCAGTCGCCGCCGCAGGAGCACAACCTCGAGTACCTGCGCACCAAGCGAGACAAGTTGGGGCACTTGTTGTCTGAACTTGGCACCGAAGCCGTCCGACCGGCTCGTCCGTGAAGCGTAGGGAAGAAGTAGGAGGGGGTACGCGTCCCAAGGGCGTGCGCACCGCTTCGTCAGCCTTGCGAGCGCTTCCTCCGCAACAGCCCGAGCCCTCGCCGCCGCCTCCCGCTTTGGCGGACGCGCGGGTCGAGGCGCTGTTTCGTGAGTTCGCGCCCAAGGTCTACGCCCTGGCCCGCCGCTTCGGACTGGACGCCGAGGAAGCCGAAGACGGCGTGCAAGAGGTGTTCGTCAAGGTGCAGAGGCGCATCGGCACCTTCCGCGGCGAGGCCGCACTCTCCACCTGGCTCTACCAAGTGGCCGTGAACGCACTGCGCGATCATCGGCGCAAAGTAGTGCGCGCGCGGCGCATGTTGCCTTTCCAATCTCCGCCGGGGCTTGAAGACTCCGTCGAGCCGGCAGAGCAGCGGCTCGCAGCGAAGACCGCGCCTCCGCCGGAAGAGGTCGCGCGCCGCGAGCGCCGCTCAATCGTGCATGAAGCTCTGGATCGGCTTCCGGCGCGTTTCCGCGAAGTTCTGGTGCTGCGCGAGCTCGAAGGCTGGTCCTACCGTGACATCGCCCAAGTGCTCGGCCTCGCGCAAGGCACGGTCGAGTCGCGCATCTTTCGTGCGCGCGAACGTCTCGCCGCAGAGTTGCGAAAGCGGGAGGGGGAACTATGAGCCGACAGCCGCAAGACGCAGAACGCCTCTCGGCATGGTTCGACGGCGAAGTCGGCGACGTGGAGGCAAGTGCAGTGCGCTCGCGTCTGCTCGAGAATCCGGAGCAACGCGCCCAACTCCAAGCCTGGCGCGGGCTGCGCGAAGATCTGCAACTGCTGCAGCCCGAGCCGCTCGACGCCGCCCGCACGGAACGGCTGCGCGCGCGCCTCGCACACGCGCAAACACGGGATGCGCGCAGTCTTACGCGCGCCGTGCGAATCTGGAGCATCGCCGCTGCCTTGCTGTTGGTGGTGAGCGCAGGCTGGCTGCTGGCGCAGTCGCGCTGGGGTATCGGTGCCGCCGAACCCGCCTACGCGCGAGAACCCCGCGAGATCGAGCGCGCCATCGAAGAACTGCTCGCGCCGCTGCCGGGCACTCCCGTGCAAGGACGAACCCCGTCCGAGCCCTCATCCGAAGCGCAGCGGCCCCGGTGATCCGCGCCCTCTCGCCGGCGACCCGGGTCAGTCTCGCGGCCGCGCTGACTTTTGCCGCGGGGGCCTTGCTCGGCTGCGCGGCCGGTCGTGGAAGCGCTCCCGACCTGGGAACAGGTCTCGAGCCGGCGTTGGAAGCCTGGGCGGCGGCCACCGGCGAAGAACTCGCACTCAACGCGGACCAACGCGAAGACCTGCGCATTTTGCTGGCCCACTACGCGCGCGAAAGGGATCAACTACTCGCTGACCGCCTCGCCGAGGCTGACGGAGTCTGGGTGGGACTGGATCGCCGCTTCGAAACTCTGCTCCGCTCGCGCATCCTCGATGCAGAGCAACGTGCGCGTGCCGACGCGCTTCTTTCCGGCGGGCGGCTGGTGGCGCCCCCTGCATCTCGTTAATCTGGGGCGAATCAAGGCATGGCCACGAGTCTGGGCATCCATCTCCGTGCAGACGGTTTCTCCTTCGCGGTAGTCGAAGGCGGAGCGAAGAAGCACGTCCTGAAGTCGTCCGGCGAAGGCGTCGTACCGGCGGGAACCGCGCCGCGCGCGGTCGGCAAGCTCGTCGCCGATATGGTGAAAATGCGCAAGGCGGACCACGTCAGCGTGGTCACGCCTTCGGGCCGAGTCGTCCTGCGCGAGCTGAGTCTGCCCTTCACCGAGCGCGAGAAGGTGCTGCAGGTGCTGAAGTTCGAGGTCGAGAGCGAGCTCTATCACCTCAGCGTGGATGAGGTCGTCGTGGACTTCATCGCCTTGGAAGGGGCGCGCGCCACGCCCTCGCTGCTCGTCGGCATCATGCCGAAGAGCCACGTGCGCCAGGCGCTCGACGCCGCCAGCGGCGGAGGCTGGGATCCGCACTCGGTGCAGGCTTCGTACGCGGCCTACTCCTACGCGCTGAACGTGCTCGCGCCGCGCCTCCTCGCCAGCAAGGAAGAGGAAACCGAGCCCGCGCTCTTCGTGCATCTTGGCGCAGTCGAAACCTTGGTCGCACAGGTCGGAGCGAGCGGACATCTGCGCGCCATGCGCACCATTCCGGTGGGCTGGCTGGAACTGACCCGCGACCTGGCGCCCTTGCGCGAAGCCGAAGGCGAGGTCATTCCCCCGGGCGCCGAAGCGGAAGAATCCGAAGCGCCTGCGGCCGCCGACTCCGCGAAAATAGGGAAAGAAGAGGCTGCCGTGCCGGAAGCCATCCTGTTCGGTGCGGATCCCGCGCTCATCGGCTGCACTCTCTCTGAGGCAATTCGTCGCGCCGGTGATGCGCGCTGCGCCGCGCTCTGCAAGCGGCTGGCGAATGAAGTGCGCCGGGCCATGGCCGCCATGCCCGGTGATGGCGCCACCGTGGTGCTCACCGGCGCCGACATCCCGGGATGGGAGCGCGCGCTCACGGTTCGCACCGGCTGTCAGTTGCGCAAATTGGACTCCACCATCGGCGACGAGGAGCGCCGCACGGATCTGGTGGCGCTAGGCGCGGCCTTCGCGGGTCTGGGTATCGCGCAAACTCCGATGAACTTCCGGATGGAAGAGTTCCGCTACGCGCGAGGGCTGGAGCGCGTGGAAGGACCGCTCACCTTGGCGCTGGTGGGTCTCATCGCCTGGCTCGTGATCGACGCCGGTGTCCACGTCAAGCAGGGCATGTGGCAACGAGATCAGGCCGAGATGATTTATCGCGACGCCGACGCACGCGTCGTGCAGCTCAACAAGCGCGTGAAGGAAGACGAGGAATATCCGGACGAGTGGCTGGTGAAGAACGATCTCACCGGAGCCGACATCGCCGCTTCTGAGCGCGTGCGCGTGCTGGCTGGGCGCGTCAACGACGCCAAGCGGCAACGCGACCAATTAATGGGTGAGGCCGACGTGGAGATGCCCGCCTCCGGCCTGGAGGCCTGGCGCTTGTTGATGAACTTCCTGGAACGTGAACTCGGCACGTTCAACGAGAAGTGGATGATTGAGAGTTTTGATTTCGTGTCCGTGGACAAGACGCGCGGTAACAACGAAGTTCCCGCGCACGTGGTAGCGAAGTTCGGCCTGACCCTGAAGTCGGAAGACGCCGAGATGACTGCGGGAGTCTTCGACCGGATCGAACGCGGGCTGCGCGCCGAGCCGTGGTGCGTGGGAAATCCCGTCATTCCTTCCACCGAGGCCGCGAAGGTCGGCCCTGGGAAAACGGCAACGATCACCGTCAAGATCCGCACCGACCGCGAACGCGCGGATGGAGGCGCCAATTGAGTAACCGCCAGATGCTCTTCTTGTTGATCGGCCTCGCCGTGGCGGCTCTTGGACTGCGCGTGTGGGCCGTGAGTTGGCACAACGGCTGGGTGGATTCCGTCGGCGAGCACGAGAAGCGCTACAAGGACATCTACGTCATGTCCAACGACATCGCGTTCCGGCGCGAGAAGGCTCCCAAAGGCACCGACGAGGCTGCCTTCCGCAAGCACTTTCAGAACCGCGCCTACGAGGCCAAGCTCGGCACGATTGATACTGCCGTGCGTGAAAACACCCGCGGCAACCAGCGGGACAAGACCTTCACGATTGGTTTTGAAGATCCGGCGGCCAGTTTCCAGCGTCAGCAACTGAGCCTGTTTCTCTTCAACAGCGAGCTCATGTATCCCCGCTTGCGCGTGACCCACTTCACGCTAGCGCCGATCTCTGTGGACTTACGCGCGCGCACCGTGGACTCCGGTGCCGAACGTCAGGATCTGTGGAAGGTTTCGCGTCTCGAGTTCGTGCAGCGCTCACCCGTGGGTGAACCCGCTCGCTAGAGGGATTCGGCCACCGGGCCGGCGTCCGCACGCGGCTGGTAATCGGCGAAGAGTTGGCCCCAGCCACTCTCCCGTTCCACGCGTTCCATCCGCTTGCGGCCGTGGCGCTTCCACCACCACTCGTCGTGGTAGAGGTGGGAGCCTGCGGAGAACACGTGCACCAGCGGCGTGTGGAAGAAGAAGTTTTGCAGCCGCTGGAGGGCTCCGAACCACATCAGATCACCGATGCGCGAGGCCAGGTTGTCTCCGACCGTGAAGCCCCAGCCGCCCTCGACCTGATCGCCGACGAGATCAATGCGCGCCGGGTCGAGCGTGCCGAGTCCACGCTCTGCACTCTCGCGGAGATAATCAATGCGCTCCGGCTCGAAGCCCATCAGCCGCGCGGCGGTGGCGTCGAGCGCGACACAATCCGCGGAGGCGAGCAGCACGTTTTTCTCGATCGGCCGCATGGTGCGGGGCCCCGGGCCGTTACCGCACAGCGTTCCATC
>CAZCXL010000210.1:0-5100 GCA_964502625.1 uncultured Planctomycetales bacterium
CGAGCGTGGTGCCTTGGAGGTAAATCAGCGACTTCGGGTCGCAGAACAAACGCACGCCGTCCTGCTCGACGATCGCATCGCCCGGCGCGGGCTGCATGTCGAAGTTCAGCGTGTAGGAGAAGCCGGAGCATCCGCCGCCACGCACGCCGACGCGCACGCCGGCCGTTTCGGGTAGCGCGTGCTCGGTGATGAGGCGCCTGACTTCAGCCACCGCCTCAGCGGTGAGGAGAATTTGGTCCTGAGTTTTAGTTTCCATCAGATCGTCTCCTGTGCTTGTTTCTTGCGCCAATCTTCGAGCGCCGAGCGAATCGCGTCCTCGGCGAGTACGGAGCAGTGAATTTTCACCGGAGGCAGCGCAAGTTCCTCAACGATATCCACGTTGCGGATCTGTTGCGCCTCGGCGACAGTGCGGCCCTTCAGCCATTCCGTGGCGAGGCTCGAGGAGGCGATCGCGGATCCGCAGCCAAAGGTCTTGAATTTGGCGTCAACGATGACGCCATCTTCGACCTGAATCTGCAGTTTCATCACGTCGCCGCATTCAGGCGCGCCGACCACTCCGGTGCCCACCGCGGTGCTGGCCTTGTCCAGCGATCCGACGTTGCGCGGGTGGTTGTAGTGGTCAATGACTTTGTTGCTGTACACCATGGCTTGCTCCTAATGGCCCGTCCATTGCACTGTCTTGAGATCCACGCCTTCGAGCGCCATCTCGTAGAGCGGCGACATCTCGCGCAGCCGCGTTACGGCGGCCAGGGTGCGCTCGGCGGCGTAATCCAACTCTTCTTCCGTCGTGAACCGCCCGAGGCTGAAGCGGATCGAGGAATGCGCGAGTTCGTCGCCGACTCCGAGCGCGCGGAGCACGTACGACGGTTCCAGACTGGCGCTGGTGCAGGCCGAGCCGGACGACACCGCAATGCCGTCGATTCCCATCAGCAGACCTTCGCCCTCCACGAACTCGAAGGATACGTTGAGGTTGCCGGCGAGCCGGTGCTCGACGTCGCCGTTGACGTGGACGTGGCTCAGGCTTTCCTGAAATTTCCGCTGCATCCGGTCGCGGAGCGCGCCGATCCGCGCTTGTTCCGGCTCGCGTTCCGCGAGACAGAGCTCCAGCGCGCGCGCAAAGCCGACGATACCGGGCACGTTCAAAGTGCCCGAGCGCAAGCCGCGCTCATGGCCGCCGCCGTGCATGATCGGCTCCAGCCGCACGCGCGGAGCACGACGGCGCACGTAGAGAATTCCCACGCCCTTCGGCCCGTAGATCTTGTGCGCGCTGGCCGAGAGCAGATCCACGCCCATGGCCTCGACGTCGATCGGCAGCTTGCCGGCGGACTGGGTCGCGTCGGTATGGAAGAGCACGCCGCGCTCCTTGCAGATGGCGCCGATCTCGGCGATCGGGTGGATCGTGCCGATCTCGTTGTTGGCGTGCATGAGCGAAACCAGCGCAGTGTCCGCGCGGATCGCCTTGCGCAACTGCTCCAGGTCTAGGCGGCCACGCGCGTCCACGCCGAGCACGGTGACCTCCCATCCCTCATGCTCAAGGAACTTCATCGGATCAAGCACCGCCTTGTGCTCGGTCGCGCAAGTGATGAGATGTTTCCCTTTGTCGCGGTACATGCGTGCCGCGCCGAGGATCGCCAAGTTGTTGGACTCGGTCGCTCCAGAGGTGAACACGATCTCCCGGCCGCTGGCGCCGAGCGCGGCGCCAATGGATTCGCGTGCCTGGTCCACTGCGCGCTCCGCGTCCCAGCCGAAGGCGTGACTGCGCGAGGCGGCGTTGCCGAAGGTCTCCCGCAGATAGGGGAGCATGGCCTCGAGCACGCGGGGATCCACCGGGCAGGTGGCTTGGTGGTCGAGGTAGACGCGGCGGATTTCGCTCATGGTTAGACCGTGATGCGCAACGGAGGAGTGAGCGCGGACGCTTCGCGGGAAGCGTTGGAGAGATCGGCAAGCGTGGACTGGTCGAGCACTTGCTTGATGCGACTTGCGACGAAGCGCATTCCGTGCTGAATCTCGCAGCCCGTCTCGTGTTCGCAGGAGCCGCCCTCTGAGCAGTCGGTCACTTGAATCCGGCCTTCGAGCACTTCGACCACCCGGCCGAGCGGCATCTCCGAAGGCTCGCCGACGAGTCGATAACCGCCGTTCGGACCGCGTGCGCCCACCACCAATCCGCCGCGTGCCAAATCCTTCAGCACCTCCGCGAGTAGGCGCCGGGGAATGGCCAGTTGATCGCCCATTTCTCGCACGCTCACGTGAGACTCGCTCCGGCCGACCAGGTAGGTCAGGGCCATGAGTCCGTACTCCGCGCGGCGGGTGAGACGCAGCATCCCCAGTAATTTAGCACTAATCCCGTGCTCATCAAGCATCTTCGGCTGACTTGGTGCCCGACCTGGGAGCATTTTCGGCCCTGGCCGCAAGGGTGAGTTTCCAGGAAACGTCAGCCTCGGCGGCGGCCTTCCCGGCCCGGAACGGCTTGGCGCAGGATCGACACAAACTGTTCCGGCAGGGGTGCGGGCCGGAAATCCTCACGCGTCAGGCAGGCGAGTTCCACTTCGCCTTCGGCGCAGAGCCGCGCTTCCTCTGCGCTCCAGACTTCGAATCCATAACAGATGGTGGCGCGGCTCCACGCCAACACGCGGGTCAGCACGCGCGCCTCATCGTCGAACTTCAGCGGCGCGCGATAGCGGCACAGCGCGCGCGTGACAGGAAGCATCAAGCCGAGCTTGTCCTCCATGTCGCGATAGCGCCAACCTTGGCTGCGGGCCCACTCCGTGCGGCCGAGTTCAAATAATTCGAGATAGCGCGCGTAATACAACACGCCCATGCGATCCACGTCGCGGTACAAGACGCGATACCGGCTCTCGTTGACCGGTTCGTTCGCGGTGGGCGACGACACCGGCGCGAGGATAGCCTCCTCCTGGTTCCGATGAGTGCCGACCCCTCCCTCACGCGATCCCGGGTCGGCTCGGTCGTGCTGTTCTCGGTGCTCGTTCCTGGTCTGGGACACTGGATGAGCGGCCGACGCGCCCAGGCCGTCGGAATTTTCGCGCTCTGCCAACTGCTGCTCTTCGTCGGCTTTTCACTCGCCGGGGCTACGCAGAAGGATTACGGCATGCCGTTCAGCTTGGGCGGAGTGAGCCTCTTCTTTCTGGTGGCGCCTGAGATTGGCAACTTTCTCGGAACCCAGGCCGCCTGTATCTGGATGAACAGCGTGGAGGTGGGGGGCATCAATCCCGAACTGCTGCCGTGGCGCAATTGGGGTCTGATGATGTCCGCGGCTTCCGGCATCCTGGGCTTGTTCTTCGCTGCGCACGCTGCCGGCCATGTGCTTTCTCAGGCGCGGCCGCGCCCCTTCGCCTGCGGCAAACACCCCGGCGTGGCTGCCCTCGCCACCTTGGTGTTGCCTGGACTCGGGCATTGGATTCAAGGCCGCCGCTTCAAGGCGCTGCTGTTCGGGGGTGCGATCGGCGCCGTGTTTCTCGTTGGGATGGCGCTCGGTGATTTCGCCGACTTCAATCGCCAACGGCACCCGTTCTACTGGATTGGGCAAGTGATGCTCGGTCTCCCGGGCTGGATCAGCGCGGTGTTTTCGCCGACGCAGCGTTTCGAGAGCGTGATGCCCTATCAAGACGCGGGCTTGCTGTTCACCACCTCAGCGGGCTTCTTCAATGTGATTGCGGCACTGGACGCATTTCACCGCGCGGAATCTGACGGCGAGCGTGAAGTCGCCGCCGAACTTGCCGGGAACACTCCATGACTTCACCCTGGATCATGGCGGTGTTGCTCGCGTTCTTCGGACTGTGTCTGTCCGCGGTCTTGAGCGCGTACCGGGACGACGAGCCGTCTGCGATTTTGCGCGGCACGTTGCGCCGCACCGCCTTGTTCTGCGTGGCGGTGATCGGGATTGCCGCAGTGGCGGGAATCGTGAGCAGCACCCTGCTCAGTCCTGGCGTCTAGAAGGATCAGCGGCCGCCGTATCCGAGTTCGGCGAGCCTTTGCGCGACTGCGGGATCAAGCACCGGGGCTTGGCCTCCGCTGCCGACGCCGTCGAAGGGAAGGAAGGACGCCGGTTCTGCCGAGTGGATCACGCCGCCGTAAGCACTTCGGTAGAGCGGCTGCAGGCTGCGCACGCTGCGCTTCCACGCGGGGCAATGAGCCGTGAGGCCGCAAGGTGGGAGAGTGCGGGCAGTGCTGGCCAGGGCGTGGGCGATGGCCGGATCTGACTCCGCGAGCAGATGCAAGAGATGGAGGCCGAGTTGTCCGGATGGCACCTCTCCAGGCAGTTTCTGATGCTCCTGGATGCCGTCCCAACGCAAGCCGAGCGGCACGCGCACCACCGCTTCGTGAAAACTGTGCCCGTGCTCGAAGGAGCCGTCGTCCCACAATTCTTCACCATGGTCGGACCAGAACAGCACCACCGGTCGACGCGCTCCGGCGAGCAAACTGGGCAGCCAGTTCAGAAACTCTGCGTCAAGAGCGGCGACCTCGTGGTAGTAGCGCGCGCGAATCTCGGCGCGCTGCTCCTCCGTGAAATTGAAAAAGGCGCGACGTTCTTCCGGGCTATGGTCCTCGGCGAGAAAGCTGCGCCAATCTCGGGTGCGCAGCGGGTCTTCGGCGTCTTCCGTGCCGTAGGGAAGGTGTGGAGTCATCCAGTGCAGCACCAGCAGGCGTGGCCGGTGCGCATTCGCTTGCCACCACGCCTCGGCCGGTTCGCGTAAGGCGCCGCGAGCATCTCGGGTGCGAATCCAGCGTTCGAAGCCGCGGGAGAGTCCGGTCCAATCTTCCAGGAAGGGATTCTGATGCACTCCCGCCGTGGCCCAGCCGGCACCGCGAAGCGCGTCCACGAAACTCTCCGCCGGGCCGAGGGCGGTGAAGCCGCGTGCTTCAGTTCCGCTGACGGGGGCTGTCGCGAAGTCGCTGCGTCCGGCCCCATGCTGGTCTGCGTCGAGGCCGGTCCACAGCGAGGCGAAGGCAGGAAGCGTCCAATTCGAAGGCGACAGCGCCCGACCCGCCCACAAACCCGTGGTGAAGTATTGCCGCGCATAGGGCATGTGCTCCAGAGCGTCGGCCCGCAGCGTGTCTACCGTGATCAGGATGATGTCCGGC
>CAZCXL010000211.1:0-5094 GCA_964502625.1 uncultured Planctomycetales bacterium
GGGGCGCGCGCAGGACGCGGGCCGAGAGCTCCGCCCCGCCCAACGGGACGCGGAAGTCGCGAAGACTTTTGATGAGCACCAAGCCCAGCGACGCGCCATTGACGAGGCGCGCGACCGGCGCATCCAAGGCCAAATCGCAGACGCGATCGACGCCTTCGAGGCCGAGCGCTACGACCAGGTGACCATCCTCGCCAGTTCGGTGTTGCGCGAAGAGCCGCTCAACGAGAAAGCGCTTGAGTTGCGCGACAGCGCGCACCGTGCGCGCAACGAGGACAAGAACTCGAACTTCATCGTCGAGCGCGTGGACAAGTTCCGCACTTGGGAGCAGGACATCATGGAGGCGCGTCGCCTCCAGACCACGATCCTTGAATACCCGGATCCGGAACATTGGGCGCAGATCACGCGCGACCGCGCGGACTTCAGCCAGGTTCCCGAAGAAGACATTGCCTTGCCGGAAAACGCTGCCGTCCTGGAACAACTGCGCGCGCAGAAGGTCCCGGGCCTGGTCTTCGAAGGTGAAACTAGCCTCGAAGCGGTGCTGCAACCCATCCGCACCTTCACGAGCATCAGCGTGGTGGTGACGCCGGACGCGGTCGAGGCCGTTGACTCCGCAGGCATTGAGTTCACCGAGAACCTCCCCCATGAGATGAGCGCACTGAATGCGCTGAACCTCTTGATTAGTCAGGCCGGACCGAACGTCACTTGGACCGTCCGCAATGGCGTGGTCTACGTCACGTCCACTGCGCGGGCTTACACCAATCTGGTGTTGATCCCGCACGACGTACGCGATCTCATCGCGCTGCTCAACGACTTCACGCCGCCGAAGATCGACCAGATCCGACTTCCGGATGGCGAGTACAGCGACGAAGAGCCGGTGTTTGGTGGCGTCGGT
Organism: uncultured Planctomycetales bacterium; assembly: GCA_964502625.1. Classification (GTDB taxonomy): domain Bacteria; phylum Planctomycetota; class UBA1135; order UBA1135; family UBA1135; genus JAQBVK01. Next base: position 893 of record CAZCXL010000211.1, read on the forward strand.
GAAGAGCCGAGACCGGTGATCAATCCGGATAGCCTCGAGCCCTTGATCCAGCAGAACGTTGCGCCGGGCACCTGGGACGGAAGCATCGAAGGCGTTTCCTTCCGAATCGCCAACGGCTTCATTTACGTGCGGCACACGCCGAAGGTGCAGAACGAGCTGATCAATTTCCTGGCCGGCCTACGCACCTACACCTCCTCGATGGTCACGATCGAGGCCCGCTTCATCACGATCACTAAGGATTACCTGCAAGAAATCGGGGTGGATTGGCGCGGCAACGGTGGAGATCCGGACAGCCTGGATCTCGTCGTGCTCGACGACGTCACCTCCGGTCTCGAGGACAACGCATCCAACGCGCTGGACAACGACGGCCCGGGGCTCCCGAGCGGTGCGGACACCAATCCTTCGGCTGGCTTCTTCTTCAATGAAGGCGCAGACGGTGACATGCGTGGCCGCACGGAGAACATTCTCGGTGCCTACGGTCAGCGCCTCGGCACGGCAGGTGGTCTCACCATGTCGCTCGCGTTCCTGGACGACCTGCAATACAACATGATCATCCGCGCCGTGAACAAACGGCAGCACGCGGAGGAACTCACTGCAATCACGCTGTCAGCGCAAAATACTCAACGCGCCTACGCGACGATGCTGAACCAGATCACTTACGTCCAAGACTTTGACGTGGAAGTGGCGCTGGCAAGCATCATTGCTGACCCGATCGTGGGCGTCGTTTCCGACGGTGTCGTGCTCGACGTGCGGCCGACGATCTCGCAGAACCGCCGGTACATTCTGCTGGAGCTGCGCCCGACCGTCGCGACTCTGCTCCGCCCGATGACGGAGTTCACTTCCTCGCTAGCAGGCCTCACCACCCCGGTGACTCTGCAACTGCCGGAGCTGCAGGTGGCCAGCGCCAACACGACGGCCGTGGTGCCGGACGGCGGCGCAATCGTGCTGGGCGGATTGAAGAAGTTGTTCAACCTTGACCAGCGCTCTGAGGTTCCTTTCCTCGGAGACATCCCGATTCTGTCGCTGCTCTTCAAGACGGAGGGTGAGGCGAGCGAGAATCAGGATGTGATCCTGGTGATCCGAGCGACGATTACGGACGCGAATGAGGTGAATGCGAACCTCGATGGTGTAACCGCGCGCCGCTAACGGATACTGGCCCGCTTCGCTGGAGGCATCTAGACGAGAATCGGTCACCGGACCGACTGTGGTGCGTCTCATGAGATGACAGTCGCTCGAGCTTTGCCTCGAACTAGTCCCGCATGAGCGCATTCGTACCGACCTTCTGCCCTTTCTCCGGCTGCCGAACTACCGATCCTCAGGACCCATTTCAGTACCACCGCGACGGCACTTACCCTCGCGCGTTGGATGGACGCCGGGTACAACGCTTCCGGTGCCGCCGGTGCCGGCGCCGCTTTTCAAGCCAAACCTTCAGACTGGATTATTGCCTCAAAAAACCGCGAGTGAATGCACTCGTGTTGGCGTGCCTGGTCTCAAAAGTCACACATCGGCAAACCGCGCGAATCCTACGGATCGATCGCAAAACAGTCCACCGCAGATTGAGCCTTTACGGACCAGCGATGCGGCGCTGGCATCTGGGGCTCCTCCGGTTGGCACGAAAACGAGGAGGACTCCGGGGTTCATTCAGCCTCGACGAACTTGAGACGTACGAACACGATCGACGGCTGAAGCCGCTCACTGTGCCTGTTTTGATCCACCGGGCAACCCGCTTTCTCGTTCACGTCGAAACCGCGGATCTGCCCGCTCGGGGCAGCCTCCGACCTACTGACGCGGCCCGAAAGACTGCCCAAGAAAATCGCGGTGGCCGGCGCATCAGTGGCTCCAAGCAAGCCGTCGAGTCATGTATTGCCGCACTCAAAGTTTACCATGCGTCTGACCAATTCTTGCAGCTGGTGGTGGACCAAAAGAAGTCTTATCCGCCAATCATTCGGCGACATTTTGGGAATCGAATCTCTGCACTCATTCGAGAATCCTCAAAAACAAAGCGCAACACTTTGAATCCAATGTTTCCCATGAACCACATGCTCGCCATGCTTCGAGATCAGATCTCCCGGCTCGTCCGACGAACCTGGGCGGCGAGCAAGCGCCAATCCGCATTGAGGGACCATCTTTGGACATTTCTAGCCTGGCGAAACTATGTACGTCCGATGTTCAATCACACGCCTCAGAGGTCATCCGCCATGGAACTCGGCGTGGCCGCTCGACTCTATTCCTCTGCCGATCTCCTGCGCTGGAAGTGGCCGGATCGCATGGAGAGTTCCTCCAATGGATGGGGCCAGTATCCGTTAGATCATCACTTGATAGTGCTCGCGTAACACCTCCCTCAACTCCGAAAAATCCCGAATCTCATGATCCGGCTCCATCTTCGGCCGGATTCCCGCGTGCCTCCCGTTCCCATGATGCCACACGGTTCGCAAACCGGCCTCTGCCGCAGGGTCTACGTCGTTGGCAGCATGATCCCCCACGTGCATCGCTTCCTCGGGTTCCACGCCTGCCGCTTCGACCGCTCTGCGATAGAGCAAAGGATTGCGCTTGGCGATTCCCATCTGATCCGTGATGAAGATCAGCCGATGATCCACGAAGCGATCGAGCCCTAGGCGCAGAATCTTCTCGATCTGTTTGCGGGTGAGTCCGCTGCTGATCACACCCAAGCGAAGATCTGTCTGCGCAAGATCCGTCAACAACTGCTCCGCCGCCTTGCTCAGCCGCAATTGCTGCCACTTGGTGTCGTGATAGGCCGTCACGGCGGCTACCACCAGCAGATCTCGATTGCAGCCCTCAGTCGCCACCCGCGGCAGCCGGATCAGCAGTCGATCGAAATGTCGGTCATCGTTCGAGCCGAATTCGGCCACCACGTCCGCCAAAGTGCTGAGGACTTCCGCACGGCCTGCGCGCAGTCCGCGACCACGCATGGCATCCACCGCCTTTTCGCGCGCCTGTGCGGCGAAGGCGGTGGTGTCGAACAGCGTGTCATCGACGTCGAAGAACAGCGCGCGTAGGGTCCTGGTGGAACTCATCGCGTCTCGAAGTGTAGCGCGTGGGCTGCGGCCACCAGAGCACGTGTGGTCTCCGCGTTGGGAGCTCGCAGCAAGGCCTCGGTCGGCCCCTGCTCGATGATCTGCCCCTCCGCGAGCACGGCCGTGCGGTGCGCGAGGGAACGAACGACTCCCAGATCATGGGTGACGAACAGTAGGGCGAAGCCCAGACGTTCCTGCAGGGACTGCAGCAACACCAGAATGCGGCGTTGCACCACCAGGTCGAGCGCGCTCACCGCCTCGTCACAGACCAGCACTGTCGGCTCGGTAGCCAGGGCTCGCGCGATCGCCACGCGCTGGTTTTGCCCCCCTGAGAGCTGCGTCGGCCGCCGCTCCGCGTGCTCAGGCTCCAAACCCACCTGCAACAGCAACTCGTTCACCCGAGCATGTAGTGCCGCGCCACGCGCCAAGCCGTGCACCCGTAAGGGCTCGGCCACGCTGTCCCCGGCTTTCATCCGCGGATCCAGCGACGAAGTCGGATCCTGAAACACGAGACCAAAGTGCTTCCGCAACGGCCGCGCTTCACGCTCGGAGATTTTGAACCAGTCCACAATCCCGCCTTGAGGCAAAGTGAGTCGTGCGCTGCCTTGCACCTGAGCGCCTGGTAATCGCAAGAGCGCGCGGACCAGTGTGGATTTGCCGCTGCCGGATTCCCCTACCAAGGCCAGCGTCTCACCCGCGCGCAGATCCAAATCCACATCACGCAAGGTCTCGCGCCAACTCACGGGTGCGCCCGTCCAACTTCGCCCCGCAGGATGGGCGGCGCACAAGCCACGCACCGCGAGCACCGGAGCAGTCTCCTGGCTCTCCCTTCGGCCCACGTGCGCGCGCGTCGCCGCTTCCACCAACTCCCGCGCATGCGGATGACGCGGTTTCGCAAACACGGTTTCGGGCACCCCGCGCTCGACCTCGCGTCCGGCCTGCAAGATGACGAACTCGTCCACGCGAGTCCGCAGCAGACTCAGATCGTGACTAATCCACAACAGTGATAATCCATACTCACGGCGCAGTCGCGCCAACAATTCCACCACCTGTTGCTGCACGGTGGCATCGAGCGCCGTGGTCGGCTCATCGGCAACGAGGAGCTGCGGACGCCCGGCCAAGGCGATCGCAATCAGAGCCCGCTGACGCTGTCCCCCGGAAAGTTCG
>CAZCXL010000212.1:0-5085 GCA_964502625.1 uncultured Planctomycetales bacterium
CGAAGCCTGGCCTGACGACGGCAACTGGTATGCGCTGCGCGCTTGGCAGCGGCGGCAGCAGGCGTCCACGGTCGCGGAGTTGGATCCGCTGCTCGATGACGTCGCGGCGGCCTTGGCGCGGCCGATGGGGCCGGATTACTTGTGGATGCTGGCACGTGCCGCGGGCGGGCGCGCTCCGGAGTTCGCGGCGAGCTTTGCCGCGCAGGCCGCGCAGCATCCGTTGGCGTGGCAGGCGCAGTTGGCGGCGGTGTTCGCGACCCAGCCGGAAGATCTGAAGGGCGCGGTCGCAGCAGCGGCGCGCTTGTCTGCGCGACCGGCGCTGGTGTACGCGGCAATGGCGCGCGTCACGCACGACGCGGTGCTTGAGCAGGTGCTGCGTGCGGTCGAGGCGATGGCGCCGGACGATCCGGATCGCGAAGCGGCGCAGAACGTGTTGATCAACGTGCAGCTGCAGCTCTACGAGCGGCTCACGCCGATGGCTGCGGACTTCGGCGGCGATGCGGAGGCTTGGGCGCTTCTGCAGGATTTGTCCGAGCGGATCTTGGCCTACGAGCCCTTCGCGCGGCTGCTTGAGCGCCATGCGAGCGCGCGCATCGCAGAGGCGCGATTGCCTGCGGGGCTGGCGCGCGTCGCCTTCCGCGCCTTCGCGAATTCGGGACGCATCGATCTGCTCCCGTCGGTGCGGCGCTCGATCGCACCGGGCACGCTACTCGACGATTCGCTCCTGTGGCAAGAAGCCGTGGTGCTTGCCTGCGCTGGCCGCGACGCTGAGGCGCAAGCTCTGCTTGGCGAGCGCCGCGCGCCGCAGTCGCTGATGCTCCGCGAGACTGGAGCAGAGTTGTTGCGCCTTCTCGCCACACGAGCCGGTGACGGCTCCGGGCTGCGGACGGCGCCGGCGGTGCCGAGTGATCTGTTGCCAAAGGTGTTGCGTGCCCTTGCGCTCCGCGCCGCGGGCGTGCACGAGGCGGCAGAAGCGATCACGCTCGCGGTCGAGGAGCAAAATCCGGGGGCGGTGTTCTTCGCGGTCGTGGCTTTGCTCCAGGCGCGGCCCGATCTTGATCCACAGCATGAAGCATGGCGCGCGGCCAGCTTGGAGCCGGGCAATCCGCTCACCACGCATTGGTCCTTCGCAGGTGAGGAAGGCTTGTCCGCCTTCGTCGGCGCCTATCTCTTTCAGGTGATGCAAACTCCCTTGGACGGTGAAGGCGATCTGCACGGCGCTGAAGCAACTCTGCAACTCTCCGTGTTGCCCGATGGCCGCGTGCTCGGCGCGCTCATGCTTGCGGATGGGAACGCGCTCGTGGTGCGGGGCAGGCTCGACGCGCGCGGCAATCTCGAAGCGACGGCGCAACGCGGCGCCGGAGCGACGGCGGAAGTGTTCACGCTGCTTGCCAAACTCGCGCCGCCTGCGCTCTACGAATCGTTCGCGCCACTGCTCGAGCAAGGCCAGCGCTTCGACCTCTTGCGACCGGACGGACTGCGTCGAGTTTGGTACGCGCGGCTCGCCGGCTAGTGCCTTGGCGCCTCCGCTCGGGGACTTCGGCCGCCCCACGGTTTTCGGAAGACTTCGCCGACTGGCGCGACGTGGAGGACCTCGTACGCCATTTCACCTGTGTGGATTTCCGGATCAGCAGCACCGCGGTGCGCCCCGAAGCTGGCAGAACCACGGGTCTGCGCCCTCGAAATATTGCTTCCTCTGGCCGAATCCGCCTCCCTGGCGCCTTTTTCCGGCCAACGGGAAGCCGATAATGGCGTCTTCAACCCGGCATGAGCTCACTCCTCTCCCTCCTGTTGCTAGCGTGCCCGCAAAGCACGCCTTTCACCGACGCCGATCTGTTCGCACTCCTTGACGAGATCAACACCGTCGCGCAGCAGAACCCGAACTACGTCTATCCCATGGAAGCGCGGTACATGGATGATCCCATGGTCAACGCGTGGACCTTCTTGCGTGTCCGAGAGACTGACGAGGCGCGCATTCCGCAACTCGAGTTGTTCCGCGGCATCGTGGAGCGCGCCAAGGGCGACCGCGACATCATCCGCGCGATTCTCGCGCACGAAGTCGCCCACCTCACCCTGGGGCACTCGCTCGAAGGGTTCGGACTGCAAGATTTGCAGAATCATCACTCGCGCTACCAAGAGCAGGAAGCGGACCGGGTCGGCGTAGAAACGCTCGTCGCTCTCGGTCACAGCCCCCAAGACATGGTCCGAGTCATGATCATGCTCGATGAGTACACGCGCGAGAAACACGTGCCGTGGCTCGACGTCGTCGGCAGTGACCACACGTCGCCGATCGCGCGCGCCGCCGCGCTCACCGGAGACGAGAGCATCTTCGCCGCCATTCACATGCACGAGTTCGGGCTCGCGCTCATGGAATGCCGCAACTGGGAAGCCGCGATCGCCTTCTTCGACAAGGCGTACGAGATGGAGCCGCGCCTGCACGAAGCCGCGCTTGACGCCGCCTCTGCCGCGCTTCAGTACTACTACGACAATCTCCCGCTCATCGTGCAAGACGAATGGCTGCGCCCCGAGTTTGGCCCGGTGCTCACCGACACCAACCTCATTGCCGGCCGCGGCCTCAAACTCAACGATGAGGACCGCGCGCGCTACGCCGACGCGGTGCGGCGGATCCGCGCGGTTCCGGAAACGCTTTATCCGCGCATGAAACACTTCTTGCTCGGCACCATCATGGTGCTCGCGCCCGAAGATGATCTCGAAGCCGTCCAGACGGGCATCAACGCACTCGAGAGCTTGCTCAACGCCACTCCTCAAGTCAACGACTGGGAGTTCGATCAGTGGCGTCTATCCTGCGCGAACAATGCTGCGCTCGGCTTGAAGCGCACGGGTGACGGCACCCGCGGCCTCAAACTGCTCGTCACTGAGCAAGCGGCGTGCATGACGTACCTTCCGTCGGCGGCCGAGAACCTGGCGCGTCTTCCCTTCGACAGTCTCTCGAAGGAAGACGCCACTACCGCGATCAACGTGTTGGTGCACTTTCTCAAGTGGACGCCGCGCAACGCACCCGGCTCCACGGTGGCGGTGCGCGCGCTCGGCATTCTCACCAAGAAGCACGGTTACCAAGACATCGCGACTCCCGATGCGCGTCCGATCGCGTTGTGCAAGGTTGCCGTGATGGTGATCAACGGCAAGGAGATCCCGCTCTTTGATCTGTTCGGCAAAGTGAGCGCGGCCTTTGGCGAGATTCCCTCTGCCGGCACCGTCAACGACCGCTTCCCGACTTTGCGCTTCCTGCTCTGGGGCACGGACAACGCCATCGTCGGTATCGCCGAAGGGGACGTGCTGCTCAAGCTCACTTCCTACGTGGACGACAGTTACCTCGAACTGCGCCCGACCCGCGAAACCGGCGTGCAAACCGCGGTGCGTGTCCGCGTCGGAATGACTCAAGAGGAACTCAACGCTGTGTTGGCGCCGGCCGGCGGCGAAGCGCTCGGACCCACGATGGCCTACCTGCTCTCTCGTTGTTCCTTCGGCGGTCCCGACGGGGAAACCCTTGAGGAAGAGACCTGGACCTTCTACCCGACGCTCAACTTCGGAGTCTTGATCCAAGACGGCGTGGTCACCGGCATCTCGGTGACGCCCATCGCGTGAGGTGCGCGGCCGCCGTCGGGCTCTTGCTGATCGCTTGCGCTCGGCAGGAGCCTGAGGCCATCCGCGTGGAGATCCCTCACACTGCAGTCGCCTTCGAGTTGGTGCCCGTGCCCGCGGGCGGATTCTGGATCGGGCGCACGGAAGTCGGCTGGGACGCGTACTTGCTCTACTGCAACTGGGATGGCCCGCCCGACGGCGTTGACGCGGTGGCCCGTCCCTCACGCCCGCTCGATACTTTTCCCTACGACCGTCGGTGGGGCACGGAAGGGCGCCCGGCGGTCGGCATGAGCGGTCAGGCCGCGACGCGCTACTGCGCCTGGTTGTCCGCGCGCACGGGCCTGCGCTTTCGGTTGCCGAGCGAGGCCGAGTGGGAAACGGCTTGCGGCGCCGCCCCGGCCAAGCTCAACGCGGACGCTTGGCATTCCGGCAACTCCGACGGCCGCACCCAGCCGAGCGGCGGCAAGTCTGGCAACGCGGTGGGCGCCCAGGACATGCTCGGCAATTTGTGGGAGTACGTCGGCGACGGATCCATGCTGCGCGGCGGCTGTTGGCGCGACCCGCCCGAATCCGTGAGCCCGGCCGCGCGACTGCCTTTCAACGAAGACTGGGTTCTCCGCGACCCGAACTTCCCGCCGGGTGTATGGTGGGTGCCGGACGGCGACCACCTCGGCTTCCGCGTGCTGTGCGAGGATGTGGGCCGCTGACCGGACCCGCATGACCCTCTCCCGCCGCCGCTTCCTCGAAGAGTCCTTGCTCGCCGCCGCTGCGGCTGCAGTTTCCTCTCGTCCGCTGGCCGCAGCCGCTTTGGCGCCGGCGCGCCGCGCGAAGGACCCGGTGCGAGTGGCCGTGATCGGAGTACGTGGCCAAGGACGCACCCACGTCGCTGCTTACCGCGATCTGCCCGACGCCGAAGTCGTCGCGCTCTGCGATCCGGACGAGGGTGTGGTCGGACCGGCGGCGAAAGCGGTGCCGGACGCGAAATATGTGAAGGATTTCCGCGCCGTGCTCGACGATCCGAACGTGGACGCGGTGTCCATCGCCACGCCGAACCACTGGCACGCGCTCGCTGCGGTGTGGGCGCTACAGGCAGGCAAGCACGTGTACGTGGAGAAGCCGCTCTCACATGACCTGCACGAGGGCCGCATGCTGGTGAATGCCGCGCGCCGCTTCAAGCGCGTGGTGCAGCACGGTACGCAGGCGCGCTCTCACGGCGCCTGCCAGCAGGCGATCGCGTGGATGCAGGGCGGTGGTCTCGGCGAGGTGCGCGTGGCAACGGGCCTCTGCTACAAGCAGCGCGATTCGATCGGCAAGACTTCCGGCCCGCAGAAGCCGCCGGAGACCTGTGATTACGAACTGTGGACTGGCCCGGCCGCGATGGAACCCCTGCGCCGCACGTCCTTGCACTACGACTGGCACTGGGCGTTCAACACCGGCAACGGCGACATCGGCAACCAAGGCGTGCACCAGATTGACCTCGCG
>CAZCXL010000213.1:0-5070 GCA_964502625.1 uncultured Planctomycetales bacterium
AGCCTCCTGCCGAGTTGATGGTCTTCGATCTCACTCCGCTCGCGAACATGGGCCTGTCCATCCTGCGCAAGCGGGGCGGCGGCGCAGACGAGTTCTAGCGTTTGGCCTCGAGTAGCGGCTGAATCGCTGTCCACACCCGTTTGGCGGCACCGCGCCAATCGTGCTTCGCGGCCTGCACGCGTCCGAGCGCCACGAGTTCCGCGCGCCGCGGAGCATCCTCCACCAGGCGGGTCAGTGCGCGCGCAATGCTGGAGTCTTCCTGCGGATCGCAGTAAATCGCGGCATCGCCGCAGACTTCCGGCAGCGAAGTAGTGATGGAAACCACCACCGGACAACCCAGCGCCATGGCTTCGCCGGGAGGCAGTCCCCAGCCCTCGTAGAAGGAAGGGAAGACGAAGCCGAGCGCGTTTTCATAAAGCGCGCGCAACTCGGCATCGCTCACGCGCCCGACCAGCACTGCGCCTGTGGGTAGCGCGCCCTCGCCGAACACGCGTGGGTTGGACTCACCCGCGATGACCAGTGGCGTCTCGATGCGCGCGAGCTTCATCGCACGCAGGATCGCGGCGAAGTTCTTGTTGGGATTGAGGCTGCTGACCGCGAGGAGAAACGCGCCGCGGCGCAATTGATGACGACGAAGGATGGTTTCGTCGGCCGGCGTGGCGAGCACGTGTTCATGGCCGCCACCGGTCACGGCGATGAGCTTGCGCGGGATTCCGAAATACTTCTCGATCTCCGACGCCGTGCTCCGCGACACGGCCATGAGAACTCGCGCCCGTCGCGCCGCGCGCGGCAGCAAGAATCGATACACCGCACGAAAGCCGCGCGAGTGCGTGTCTGGACGCGCGAAGACTTGGAGGTCGTGGATCACGACCGCCTGCTCGCGCCGGAAGATCGGTGCCGTGTTTTTGAAGTTCAGCAGCGGTCCGCCGCGCGCGCGCCAGGAGAGTTCCAATTGCTCCCACAAATGGGAGTTGAAGCAGCCGCCCACGCGCAACTCGTGATGGCGAAAGGCGGGGGCGTCGGCGGCCGGCTTACGCGGCGCGAGCAGTACGAACTGCCAGCGCCTGCGATCAATGGTGCCGTCTTCCACCATGGAGTCCAGGGCGCGCAAAACTTCACGGCCCCAGCGCTGCAGACCGGTCAGCGGCTCGGACAGGAAGCGCGCGTTGACGAAGATCGGGGCGGGATCGGGCATCAGGCTCCCGCCGCTTGAATGCGCTCATGCATGTCTCGCACCGCGCGTTCCAGACCGACGAACACGGCTCGGCACACGATGGAGTAGCCAATGTTCAACTCCTCCACCTGTGGAAGCCGAGCGATCGGCCCGACGTTCTCCAAGTCGAGTCCATGCCCAGCGTTCACGCGCAGGCCGCGCGCGGTGGCGCGCAGTGCCGCGCGCTCGAGCCGTGCGCGCTCGACTTCCTTGGCGGCTCCCACTGCGTGGGCATAGCGTCCGGTATGGAACTCGACGAAGTCGGCGCCAAGTTCGGCGGAAGCGTCTGCCGCGGCTTCATCCGGATCCACGAACAAACTCACCAGGATCCCAGCAGCCTTGAGCCGCGGAATCTGCCGTTGCAAGGCGGCGCGCGAGGCCGAAAGATCGAGTCCGCCTTCGGTGGTCAATTCCTCCCTACGTTCGGGCACGATGCAGGCCTCGTCCGGGCGGACGTCGCAGGCAATCCGCGTCATCTCCTCCGTTGCCGCGATCTCGAGATTGAGCAGGCCGCGCACCGAACGGCGCAGCGCGAGCACGTCGGCGTCTTGGATGTGGCGCCGATCCTCGCGCAGATGCACGGTGATCCCGCTCGCGCCGGCGGCCTCGCACACGGCGGCGGCCTCGACCGGATCCGGCGCCGCACCGCGCCGCGCCTGCCGCAGAGTGGCGACGTGGTCAATGTTGACGTGCAGGCGCGGCATCGCGCGGTATCTTAGCCCCAGCATGCTGCGCATCACCGAGGGCGAACACCGCGGGCGCAAGTTGAAGGTGCCGGCCGTCGAGGCCACGCGGCCGTTGGTGGAGCGCGCACGGGTGGGAATGTTCAATCATCTGCGCGGCCATGTCGCGGGCGCCGTGGTCTGGGACGTCTACGCCGGCAGCGGCATCCTTGGCCTGGAGGCACTTTCGCGCGGCGCGGCGCGGGTGATCGCCATCGAGGGCGACCGGCGCGCAGCGGAGCAACTGCGCGCCAACGCCGCGCTCATGGGACTCTCCGAGCGCGTGCACGTGTTGCGCGCCGACGTGCGCAACTTTCCGGCCATGCTCGCTCGGAACACGGAGCTCGCTGAGCCGCCCGGCCTGCTCTTCTTCGACCCTCCCTACGCCGACTTCCTTGCGGGCGGCGAGCGCCGCGCGCTCACCTGGGAACTCTTCGTTGAGTTGGCGGGCCGCCTGCTCGCGGGCGGCGTCGCGGTGGCCCATACCCCGCGCGGTATCCTTTCCAGCGGGGAAACCGCGCGACTGCCTGGGATCGAGCAGCGCGACTACGGCAGCACCTCCCTCTACTGGTGGCACAAGCCCGAGTGACCGGCCTGCGCGCGCGCCTCTGGCTGCGCGGAGCTTTCCGCCCCGCATGGATGCGCTGGGAGCGCGGCCGCATTGTCGAGGTAGGGGAAGGTAATCCCACCAAGCGCAACGCCGCCGGCTTGCTCGATCTCGGCGATGCCCGCGTTGCTCCGGGATTCGTGGACACCCTCTTCCATGGCTTTCTGGGGATCGATTGCTGCGAAGGCGACAGCGAGCAACTGGAAATCCTTGCTGCCGGAGCCGCCGCCGCCGGAGTGACGAGTTTTCTGGCTGGAACTTACCCGATGGCCTTGCCTGAGTTCCGGCGCGCCGCGCGCGCTTGGGATGGGCGTCGCAAGACGGGCGGAGCGCGCGTGGACGGCTGGCACGTCGAAGGTGTGTTTCTGGCGCCGGAGTATCGCGGACAACTTCCGGAACAGGGAATCCTTGCGCCGAGCGTCGCGGCCGCAGAGCGCTTCGTCGCGGCTTGCGGTGGCTGGCTGAAGCTCGCCACCTTCGCGCCGGAGCTACCCGGCGCGCTCGAAGCCGCCGAGGTGCTGCGTGCTGCGGGAGTGATCCCTTCCATTGGGCATTCGCGCGCAGGCTGGCTGGACTGTGAGGCGCTTGCCGCGAACGGCGCAGTGGCCGTGACGCACCTGGGTAATCGCGTGCTGCCGCTCAGCGCGCGCGAACCCGCACCGATCGGATTTGCGATGGATGGACGAGCCGATTGGGTGGGCGTGATCCCGGACATGGTGCACGTCGCTCCGGAGACACTTCGCCTCTGGGCCTCCTCCGAGAAACTCGGTCCCAAACTCATGGCGCAATCGGATTGTCTCTCGCACACCGGATTGCCGGCCGTGGAATTTGTGAGCGGCGGCCAGCGCCTGAAGCGCAGCGGCGCGGTGGCGCTCAATCAACGCGACGAACTCTCTGGAACTTTGGATCCGCTGCCGCTCCTCTTGCACCGCTGTGTGCGAGACGCCGTGTTGGAGGAAGCGCAGGCGATCCGGATCGGCTGTGAAACTCCGGGAGCACTACTCGGCCGCCGCGGCCGTTTCGAGGAAGGATTTTTCGCCGACTGCGTGCAGTTGCGCGGCCAGCACGGCCTTGAAGTGGAGTCGGCCTGGGTGGGCGGCCAGGTCATTCGGTCGTGAGCGGCGCACTGATCACCCGCGAGCGCCGTCGCATCGCGGAAATGTTGCGTGATTGGCCGCCGGAGGCGGTGGAAGGCGTGCTAGACGAGGCTTTTTCGCTGTGGAATGCTCAAGAGTTGCGCAGCGAGTTCCGCTGGACTTGGAATACGCGCCTACGCACGACCGCGGGCCGCGCCTTCCTCCGCGAAGGGCGGGTGGAGTTGAATCCGATCTTGCTCGGCCGGCATCCCGAAGCCGTTCGCACCGTGGTCATTCATGAGTTCGCCCACTTGGTTGCGCATCGCATGCGCCCGCGCGAACCTGGTCATGGTCCCGCATGGCGCGCGCTGATGCGCGCGGCGGGACTACGTCCGCGCGCCTCGCATACGCTTCCGGTCGCCGACTTGCGCCGAACCCGCGCACTGCGCGGATAGGCCTTCACCTGCTACGCTGCGCGCGTGGAGTGGGTGCCCCCGTTTCTCCTCGCGCTCGGTCTCTATCTGGCCGTGGGCCTCGCCCTCGGCTCGCTCTTCGTGATCTGGGGCGTGCAAAGGGTGGACCATGCGGCGGCAGGCGCCTCCTGGCGGTTTCGTGTGCTAATTCTTCCTGGCTGCGCCGCTCTGTGGCCGTGGGTACTGCTCCGCTGGATGCGCGCGCAGCGCAGGCACTCAGCATGAAAGAAACCCATCGCCGCGCGCACTGGATGATCTGGCGCACTTTGCCACTGTTGCTCCTCTTGCTGCTGGCGTGGGCTTGCTTGCGGAGGATCGCGTGACCAACGCATATCGCGCCGTTCAGTGGAATCACCACAAGCGGGTCTACGACGCACTCGTTGCTGGCGGCGTGCTGGCGTTTCTGGTGCTCTTCTACGTCGGCGGAAAACTGCTGTTTCCCGAACCCGCGGCCTTCAGCGACGAGATCTTGCTCATCCGCGCCTTCGGTACTTGCGCGATCGTGCTTCTGCATCTGATCCTCGTGATCGGGCCGCTCGCGCGACTGGATGCGCGCTGCGCGCCCTTGCTCTACAACCGGCGCCACCTGGGAGTCGCCTTCTTTCTGGTGGCGCTCGTGCACGCATTGCTAGTGATGGGCTATTACGGAGGCTTCGGAGTACAGCCTGCGCCCGAAGCCGTACTCGCCGGCTATGAACCCGCGCTGCGCACGGGGGCGATGCCTTTCGAGGTGTTGGGCTTCTTCGCACTGCTGATTTTCTTCCTCATGGCGGCGACCAGTCACGATTTCTGGCTCGCCAATTTGGGCGCTGGAGTGTGGAAGGCGCTGCACATGTTGGTTTACCTGGCGTACGGTCTCGTGGTGGCGCATGTAGCGCTCGGAGCGCTGCAAGATCAAATCAACCCGATCTATTTCCTTTTGCTGCTCCTCGCCGTACTTGCCGTCAGCGGGCTACACGTGCTGGCTTCGCATCGCAGC
>CAZCXL010000214.1:0-5035 GCA_964502625.1 uncultured Planctomycetales bacterium
ACCAGGCCTGCGGTTCTGTGATCCAGGTCAGCCAATCCATGGGTAAGCAGCGAACAGTTCCAGGAGAAGAGTCACGTGCCGCTTCAGCGAGAAGAGCTCCGAGAGCTCTGCGCGTAAGCGCTCGCGTTCCTGAGGGGAGCGCTCAGCGGCGGCGCGCAGCACTCTATCCGCCGCCCATGCGGCTTCGTTCGGAGCGCCGCGCGGGGCGGTGACGCACAGCTCCGGAGGGAGCAGTTCCGCGACGCCGGCTTGCGCAGTGGTGACCACGGGCACGCCTGCGGCTGCGGCCTCCAGACAGACCAAAGAGAAGGAATCGTAGGCCGTGGGATGAAGCAACAAGTCCGCATGCGCAAGCGCAGCGCGGAATGAGCCGTCCCAGGCGTGCAGACGGGCGCCGGGAACGGGTACGCCCTCTTTGGTCCAGACGTCCCACTCGACCCGCGCGTAACGAGCGCGCAAGGCCTCCACCCAAAGCGCCGCTTCCGCGAGGCCATGCCGCTCGGGATCCCGCCCACAGAACATCACGCGAAGGGCGCGTCTTCCCGCCAGTGCTTCTGCATCCGGGCCGTGCGCGCGTGTCGGTGGAGCGAGCAACGGCAGCGGGAGCACTCTGACCGCCAACTCAGGAGCGTAGGCCTGCAGAGCGCGCGCCACCGCAGGGGAAGGCGCGATGGCTGCCGCAGCGAGCCGCAGTGATTCCTCTTCGAGCCGCAGCAGCGCGCGACGCCGTCCACTCGACGTCGCTCCCTCGCGCAATGTACCGAAGCCTCCCATCGCGAACCAGATCGCGCCGCCACAGAGCGACGCTCGCAAATCGAGTACGGCATCAGGACGCACACGCCGCATGGCAGCAGTGCGCGCGTGCGCATCTCGCCGATCTCGCCAGGGCCGCAGCAGCGGCAACTTGGATCCCGCATCCAGAGCGCGGACGCCGACAGGGGTCTGCTGCGACGCTCCACGCGCGATCAGCCACGGTTCATGTCCGCGCGCGGCGAGCGCCGGAGCGACGGCTCGCAGCCATTCCTCCAAACCGCCGCCACGCGGATGCCAGCGGTCCAGCAGGAACGCGACGCGCACGCCCGCAGCCTAACAGGACCCGATCGCGCAGCGTCTAACCGAATTTCGGAACGTGCGCGCCCAAGCGCGAGGCCTTGGCGATGATCGCGCGCACCCAAACCTTGGATTCGCTGTCCAATTTGGATTTGCACAGATAGTTCAGCAAGAAGCGCAGTCGATCGGCACGCGTCACTGTCCTCGGCGCGGAGAAATGGAGCGCAGCAAGGTCCTTCACGAGCCAGCGGCGCCGCGGCGGCTGACCGCGCTCGACGCGTTGCAGATCTATGAAGTACGGCCTTCCCCAGCGCGGATCGGGAGTCACGATCAAGTGACAGCAATACAGGTCCTTGTGATAGAAACCGGTGGCGTGCAGCCGCCGCACCATGCCGCTGACGTCACGAATCACCGCGTTGCGCGCGCCACGCGCACCGAGGCGATGGGGATCAGGAAAACCATCGGCCAAGAACCGATCCATGGGAACCCCGGCAACCTCACGCATCAGCAGAAAGGACTGCGAGGGGCAACCGAACCACGCACTGCTTTCGCCGAAGGCCACGGGCTCCGGCACGTCGAAGCCAGTCTGACGCATGGCCATCATGGCCTCCCACTCTCGCCGGGCCGGGCTCGTGGCGCCGCGTCCTAGGAAAGTGAAACGCCGCCAGCGCGACACGCGCTGGTGCACCTTGAGATACAAAACACCGGAGGGAGTCTCGATGCGCCGCGTCACCCGCGGACCCGCGACGCGCGCCACGGTGCCGCCGGAGAAAGACATGACCCCGGCCAAGGTGTCGAGCCCGAGGGAGCGCAACAGCGCGACGTCGTCGCGCGCGACCAGCAGGTGGCCATCATCCAGCTCAAGCGTCGGCCTTCCCGTGGCACGGTATTGCCGCGGGTCACGCCGCGCGCCGAGCGCCACTTGCATGAGCGCATCTTCGACGGGCGAGGCAGGCCAGGCAAGCATTCTGGCCTCATCGGCCCTATTCAGGCCACCCCTGGAGCCGATACATTACCTAGATGGCCCGGCCACGCCCAACCCGGGCAGGGTGATTGCGGCCAGCCCCTCAACCGGCCCGAACCGACCCCGAGCAGCCTCCATGACGCACGCCGTCACCGCTCCGACCGAAGCGGCCGAGCAAAATCCGTTCGTCCAGATGCAGCGGCGCTTTGACAAGGCCGCCGACCTCCTGGAACTCGACCGGGGACTCCGCCAGATTTTGGTCACTCCCTACCAGGAGATGACCGTGTCCATCCCGATCAAGATGGACAACGGACAGCTCCGGGTGTTCACCGGTTTTCGGGTGCAGCATTCGATCGCGCGCGGTCCGGCCAAAGGCGGCATCCGCTACGCGCCGGACGTGCACATCGACGAGGTCCGCGCGCTCGCCGCGTGGATGACCTGGAAGTGCGCAGTGGTGAACGTGCCCTTCGGCGGCGGCAAGGGTGGTGTGATCTGCGATCCCCGACGGATGTCCGCGAACGAGTTGGAGCGCCTGACGCGGCGCTACACGATTGGCTTGCTCGATCTGCTCGGACCCGAGCGCGACGTGCCGGCGCCGGACATGAACACCGGCGAACGCGAGATGGCTTGGCTGATGGACACCTACTCCATGCACCAGCGCTCCACCTGCACCGCAATCGTCACCGGCAAACCGGTCGGCCTCGGCGGCTCGCTCGGGCGCACGGAGGCCACGGGCCTCGGCGTCGCCTTGGTGGTGCGCGAAGCCCTGAAGCACGTCGGCCTGCCGGCGAGTGGATGCCGTGTGGCGATTCAAGGTGCCGGTAACGTCGGCAGTTTTGCGGCGCAGTTCCTGCAGGAAATGGGCCACAAGATCGTGGCGATCTCCGACATGTACGGCGCGATTGCCAATCCGAACGGCCTGGACGTGCCCAAGGTCCGCGCGTGGCTCAAGGAGAAGGGCCGCCTCGAAGGATTCCCGGAGGCAGACGCAATCAGCAACGCGGACCTGCTGCTCACGGAATGCGAGGTGCTGGTGCCCGCCGCCACCGAGAGCCAGATCACTTCGCACAATGCTGAAAAGATTCAGGCCAAAGTGATCGTCGAGGGCGCCAACGGCCCGACCACGGCCTCGGCCGACGCGATTCTTGAGCGGCGCGGCATCTTCGTGGTGCCCGACATCCTCGCGAACGCGGGCGGAGTCACGGTCTCCTACTTCGAGTGGGTGCAAGACCGCATGGGCTATTTCTGGGACAAAGAAGACGTCTTCCAACGCGAGGAACGCGTGCTGGTCGAGGCCTTCGCGAGCATTGCGCAAACCGCGCGCCGCTTCAAGACCAGCGCGCGCATCGCCGCTTACTGCGTGGCCATGGATCGCGTCGCCTACTGCCTGAAGATGCGGGGGATTTATGCCTAATTCCGACCAGCCCGATCTGCTCGAAGAAATCCAGGCTCCGACTCCGGCTCTGGATCCGGACGATCCGTTCTCCTCCATGATGGAGCGCTACGACGAAGCCGCGCAACTGCTCGGCCTCGCTCCGGACAATTACATGGTCCTGCGCGCTCCGGACCACGAGTTCAAGTTTGCGATCCCGGTGCAGGATGAATCCGGCGAGATCATCGTGCTGTCCGGCTATCGGGTCCGGCACAACCTCTCGCTCGGCCCGTGTCTGGGCGGACTCCGGCTCGAAACAAACCTCACTCGCGACGAGCTACGCGCGCTGGCCGCATGGACCACTTGGAAGTGCGCCGCTCTGAACATTCCCTTCGGCGGCTCCATGGGGGGCGTGAATTATGACCCACGTGGCCGCTCGCTCCTGCTCACCGAACGCGTGGTGCGTCGTTACACCGCCGGAGTGATGGATTTGATCGGTCCTGACCGCGACGTGCTGATTCCGGATTTGCACTGCGACGAGCAGATCATGGCCTGGTGCCTCGATACCTACTCGATGCACGTGCGCCACACCGAGAACGCGGTGGTGCTCGGCAAGCCGGCGGGCCTCGGCGGCACGCACGGCCGCGATTGGGCGATCGGCCGTGGCGCCCGGGTGTTGATGGAGCGCCGCCTCGCAGAAATGAATCACAGCGGCCCGGCGCGGGTCGTGGTGCAGGGTGCGGGCCGCGTTGGCTCGCAAGTCATGCGCGAATTGGCAGCCGCCGGTCACAAGGTGATCGCCGTGGGCGACGCGCGCTTCAATCTCCGCAACGAGAAGGGCATTGACGTCGAGGCTCTGCTCACGCACCGCGCCAAGCAGGGCAACCTCGAGGGTTTCCGCGGCGGCGACCCCATCACCGCGCAGGAACTCCTCGAAGGCGAGTGTGACGTATTGATCCCGGCCGCGCTCTCGCGCCAGATCACGAGTGGGAACGCGGCGCGGTTGCGCTGCAAACTCCTGGTCGAGGCCGCCAACGCCCCCACCACCATGCGCGCCGACGAAATCTTGCAGAAGCAGGGCATTGCGGTGATCCCGGACCTGCTCGGCAACTGCGGTGCGCTGCTGATCGCCTACTTCGAGTGGGTGCAAAACCGCATGGGCTACTCCTGGACGGATGAGCAGGTTCATGAGCGCCTCGTGCGCCGTGCCGTGGACGCCTACGAGCGCGCCCGGCAGGTGGCTGGAGCGCAAAAGGTCGGATTACGCCTTGCCGCCTGCATGATCGGGGTGGAGCGCGTGGCGCACTTCAACCAGTTGCGCGGCTCCGCCTCCTAAGATGGCTCCAGGGGTGGGAAGAACAGAGCCGATGAGAGCGTCTCAAGCTTTTCGGCTCCTCCGCCCCTCGCTCCGATGACTCAACGACGCTCCGGCAAAATCCAGGGCTTGGCCCTGGCCGTGCTCGGCGTGGTGCTGCTGGCCGCGGCGGGGATTTTCATCTTCGGCCCGGCCCCTAAGCCCACCCAGCCCTCCGAGGATCCTGTGCACCTGGCCAACTCGGATCAGCCCGATCCCGGCCACTTGAGCGGGACTCCCGCCCCTCGCCGAGGAATGGATCGACGGTTGGCTCGCCAACGCGAAGGATCAGATG
>CAZCXL010000215.1:0-5003 GCA_964502625.1 uncultured Planctomycetales bacterium
ACGGCTTCGGTCACCGAAACCTCTTCGCCTGACCGATCGCGGCGCTCGACCACCACGTCCACCTGAACCGTGACCGACGTGCGGCCGACTTTGAGCAGCGTGGTGTAGAAGGACACCAGATCGCCGACGAACACCGGCGCGTGGAACTTGATCGAATCCATGGCCACCGTGACGTAGCGCCGCGCGGGGTTGAGCCGCTTGGCCGGAATGGCGCCCGCCAAGTCCACGTAGGAGAGGATGATCCCGCCGAAAATGCTGCCGGTGGGGTTCGTGTCCCGCGGCAAAAGCGTGACGCGCAGACCGAGTTCGCGTTGCGGGGCGGGATCCATGCTCGGTTCAGGCGGCATTGTAGTGCCGCAGTGATCACTATCGGTCACCCAGCCACCCTTTCAAGGTGCGCACGGTCCAGCCGCGGACTTCGGCGAGGTGGTCGGGGAAGAAATGCGTAGCGTTTTGCAGCACGACGATGGGCGCGCGGTGTTGGCGGGCAGGTTCCATCTTGGCAGCGTCCACAAAGGTGTCTGCGGTGCCGTAGATGAAGGCGCAGCGCTCGGGCCAGGCGTCGGATTCGGGCCAGGCGTAGAAGTTGGTCGGCCACGCGACCGCGAGGAAGCCGGCGATCTCCGCACGGTGCCGAATGCTGAAGTCGAGGCCGACGCGCGAACCGAAGGAAAAGCCCCAGACGAACACCGGCAATCCGGGATGCCGTTTCTGCAGCCAACGCAGCGCGGACTCTGCGTCGTCCATTTCGCCGCGACCTTCGTCGTACTCGCCTTCCGACTCGCCGGCGCCGCGAAAGTCCATGCGCAATGCGGCGCACCCCGCTTCAAGCGCACCCAGCGCGCCATGGCGCACCACGTTGTTCTGCCGCGTTCCGCCATGCACGGTATGCGGATGCAGATGCAGCACTAGGCCGCGCGGCTCTCCCGCCGGCAACTCCCACGTGACCGCGAGCGCTCCCGCAGGTCCCGCAATGCGGAGCCGTTCAGGCGGCGGGGTGTCGAGGTCGCGGGGCATGGCCGTCGGCGCGTGCGCGGGACTGATACTTTCCTTGCGCGGTGCTCCTCTTCGCCACCCTCCTGACCGATCTTCCGCTGGATGAGCACCGATTCCGCGGCGTGTTGATGGACGTCGCGCGCAGCCGCCTGGCCGGAGCGGTCGCACCGAAGGGAATGGAGGCGCGGCACTCCTACGGCGACGCAAGAGAAGACCTCTACGTGCGTGACATCCTGGTCCGCGTGCGGCGCGGAGGCACGGCTCACCCGGCCGCGCTCACCGAGTTGCGCAAGGCCGGCTTCGTGCCCGCGCACGCCCTGGAGTTTTTGTGCGACCCGCACCCGTCCACCCAGGCCGACGCCTGGGCCTTGCTGAGCCTCTACACGGCGGAGCTCAAGGGTTGGGTGCTCACGGAGTATCTGCAGCCCGAAGAGGTGACCGAGCGCGCGGGCACCAAAGCAGGCGTCATGCACGCAGGTCTCGGCTCAAAGCACAAGAAGGTGTCCCTCATCTCCGCAGCCACCCTTTCCCTGCTAACGTGATACGGAGTCGTGATACGGAGTCGCACTCCATGTTGTCAAAATTGAACAGGATGGTGCCGCACACGATATCGGCAGAATCCGACAATACGGAGTGCGACTCCGTATGAACCTCTTTCTTGGATGGGATGGGCCGGCCTTGCCGCGCGCCGCAGACGCGCTGTGCGAGCGGTTTGAGAATGATTTTGACGGCGTGTTGATTGCGCTTCCTGGAGCGCGTGCCGGACGACGACTGGAGGAGTTGCTGATCGTGCGCTGTGAGCCGTCGTGGGTGCCGCCGCGCATCTCAACCATCGGGCCGACCACTGATGCGTTGGTGCGGTTTCCCCGAGCGCGCGCGGGCAACCTTGCGCGCGAACTGGCCTGGGTGAAGGCGCTGCAGCAACTTCCGGCTACCGCGCTCACCGCCATCACGCTGCGACGCCCGGACGACACCGACTTCAGCGGCTGGGCGGCACTCGGCGCGCAGGTGCGCGCGCTGCACCAGGAGCTTGCCGCTGAGCGCAAGCGCTTCGCCGACGTAGTGCCCTGCGCCCTGCTGCCCGAGCGCGAGCGCGAGCGTTGGCGCGCGTTGGCTTCGGTGCAAGAATCGTACGCACACTTGATTGAACAGTGCGAGCTCGGCGATCCGCACTTGGAACGAATGCGCGCGCTGGATGAGCGGGCGCCACTGCGCGCACCGCGTGCGGTCGTGTTGATCGGGGTGACAGCCGCGAACGGTCTGCAGCGAGAGTTGTTGCAGCGCGCGGCCGCAGAAGGTGTCGAAATCTTGGCCATGGTGGTTGCCCCGGAATCCGAAGCGAATAGCTTCGACGAGCTCGGCTTCGCGCGCACCGAAGCGTGGAAGGATCGCGCGGTGCCGCTCGACGACACACGCTGGCGCGTGGCGGATCGTCCGGCGGATCAGGCCGAAGAGGCCGCCGCCTTTCTCACTGCAGCCTGCGGCGGCCAACCCGATGCGCGCGCAAGCGTGGCCGTGCTGCAACCCGAAGTCGGGCCCTTCCTTGCGCGCCGACTCGCCGAACTCGGTTCCGGTCTGCGCCCCTCAGTCGGCCGCAGTGTTGCGGAAAGCGCGCCTGGCCGCCTGCTCGACGCACTGCGCGCCTTCCTCGAAGGCCGAACTCCGCGCGCCTTCGCGGCACTGGTGCGGCATCCGGATCTTGCAGAACTGCTCGGCGGCGGCGGAGACGTGGGCGCCGCATGCGACGCCTACCTCGCGGCGCATCTGCCCGCGCGTCTAGACGGAGTTTGGCCAAACTGTGAACAGGGCGAGACTCCATGGCACCTCGCGCGCCTGCGCGACGCACTGCGCGCACTCGAAAAACTCGGCGGAAAGCTTCTCGACACAGATCCGCAACCGCTCGTTGACTGGCCGCGCGAAGTTGGGCGCATGATGAAGGATATTTTCTGTCGTCGGCTCGGGCGCGAAGACGCCGAGGCCGTCGAGTGTCTCGCCTCTGCGCTGGACGAAGTGGCCGCGCTGCCGCCGCAACTCGCCACCGAGCGCCTCGACGCCGCTGAATTCCTGCGCCTCTTGATACACGCCAGCGGAACTGCGGAGTTGGCGCCGGATCCGGCGCTGCGCGGCCTCGAGTCGCTCGGCTGGCTGGAACTCCCGCTCGACGAAGCGCCCGCGCTGTGCGTCCTCGCCTTCCAACTCGGCGCGGTGCCGGAAACAGTGCACGGCCATCCCTTTTTGCCCGAGTCGCTGCGCATCGCGCTCGGCCTGCCCAGCAACGACGACCGCCGCGCGCGCGACGTCTGCGCACTGCACGTGCTGGTCCACGCGCGCGAGCGCGTGTTGTTCATCAGCGGCCAGCGCGGCACCGCCGGCGATCCCTGGCTGCCGAGTCCGCTCGTCTTCCAAGGCGCTGACGCCTCTGCGCGCGTGAAGGCCTTCTTTCGCGCGCCAACCGCGCGTGCAACCACAAGCCCTGGCACCACCACTCCTTGGGCTCCGCCTTCACCTCCCGCCGCCCGCGCGCGCTCCGCCACGCCGCCGCCGGGCGAGCGCCCCTTCTCCGCTTCCTCGCTGAACAGATACATCCAGTCGCCGCGCCGCTACTGGTTGGAGAAGATCCTGCACTTGGAAACCGTCGAGCCCGAGCCGCACGAGATGGACGCGCTCGTCTTCGGCGTTTTCACGCACGCCGTTCTGCCGGAGTTCCACAATGATCCCGCCTGCGCGGAGCTGCGCGACGGCGACGCGCTCGCCGGCGCGGTGATCAAGCGGATGCGCGGCGCAGCCGAGCGGCAGTTCGGCCGGCGCCCGTTGGCGGCGGTGCGCCTGCAGCTCGCGCAACTCGAGGGCCGACTACGCGCGTGGGCCGGAGTGGAAGCAGCCTCGCGCCGCGAGGGCTGGCGCACGATTCACGTCGAGTGGGCGGCGCCGGAGGCCGGTGTGCCCGTGACGGTCGCAGTGGACGGAGTGCAGGTCAGCTTCGCACTGGGCGGGCGCATGGATCGCGTGGATCGCCGCGAGACGCCGGCGGACGGAGTGGAGTTGCGTGTGCTCGACTACAAGGCAGGCGAAAAAGCGAAGGAGCCAGCGAAGGCCTTCAAGGCGAAGCCGCCGCGCTGGGAAGATCTGCAACTGCCGATCTACCGGCGGCTGGCGGCGGTGATCGAACCGGGCGCCACGATCCGTCTCGGTTGGTTCAACCTGCCGCGCGCGGTGGAGGACGCCGGAATCGCATCGGCGGTGTGGAGCGCGCCGGACCTCGCGCTGGCCGACGAAACGGCCGCGCGCGCGGTGCTGGGCATTCGCGCGAGCGAGTTCGAAGCGCTCGGCAACGTGGACCCGCGGAAACTCTCCCCCGCGCTGCTGGCGCTGCTCGACGTGGCGTCGCCGGATCCGGAGTTGGAGATTGAATCCGGGGAGGAGTCGGAAGCATGAACGATTCCCGCGTCCTCGTCGTCCGTGCCAGCGCGGGCACCGGCAAGACCTTCCGGCTGGCGCATCGCTACCTCGGCCTGCTCTTTGCGGGCGCGCGACCGGAGGAAATCCTTGCCACCACCTTCACGCGCAAGGCGGCGGGAGAAATTCTCGGGCGCATCCTCACGCGGCTCGCCGAAGGCGCAAAGGACGAGCGCGCGCGTCGTGAGATGTTTTCCCATCTGTCGCCGGCGCCGGAGCGCGAGCCGTCCGCTGCAGAGTGCGCCGCGCTCTTGCAATCGTTGCTCGCCCGCCTGCACGCCTTCCAGGTGCGCACGTTGGATGCGTGGTTCGTGCATCTCGCGCGGCTGCAGGGCGCGGAGCTGGGCCTACCGCCGACGTGGTCGGTGCTGGATCAGGCGGAGGCCGATGCGCAGGACGAGGAGTTGACCGCAGCGTTGATCGAAGATTTGGACGCAGCACGCATCCGCGATCTGATGCGCGACCTGCAGCAGCAGGAGTTCGGGCGCGGCGTCCACGAGGCATTGACGGAACTGTCACGCGAGGGCCTCAGCATTCTGCGCGACAGCAGC
>CAZCXL010000216.1:0-4964 GCA_964502625.1 uncultured Planctomycetales bacterium
TCAACCTGCCCGGCACATTCAAGGCCGTCGGTGGCGGCGTAGATGACATGGAGTCCTACGCGGGCACCCCGCCCAGCCACATGGCTTTGACCGCGATCAACGCGACCACGGGTCTCGCGGATCCGGATGCTTGGTGCACGATCGCAGGCGGCACCTACGCCTCGGCGAGCGGTGTGCGCAACCTCGAGATGGGATTGATCCCGGGCTCGACGAACTACCACAACGTGCGGAACGCAATGGTGCTGGGCCTGAACGGCGCCGGTCAGGGCAACGTGACCCTGAACTTCAAGGTCATCGATCACGGTGAGGAGACTCACGCCGTGGACGGCATCTGGGTCTCCACCGATGGCGCAGAGTGGTTCCAGGTCTACGGACCGTGGACCCCGCTGCTCACCGCATGGACTGCAGTGACCGTGGACTTGACTTCCGTCGCGTCGAAGACGAACGGCAACTTCTACTTGGCCTTCGCCCAGGAAGACAACTTCCCGTACGCGAACCTCGACGGCATCGGCATTGACGACGTGGAGACGATTGGCTCCGGCCCGCCGCCCTTCACTCTCGCCAACACCGGCACCTGCGGTGGACCGGTGACCCTGGACACCACCAACGGAACTCCGAACGGCAACGTGGCGATCCTCTACGGCCTCGCGGGAACGTTCACGCAGAACAATGCGAACAAGCCCTGCCTAGGCCTGACCCTGGACATCGGTGCGCCGACACTGGGTGGCGTGCTGACGGCCAATGGCTCGGGCGCCGCGCAGCTCAACTTCAATGCTCCGGCGGGCGCCTGTGGCGCTACGGTGCAGGCGGTGGACATCTCCTCCTGCACGAAGTCGAACGCGATCGTCCTCTAGTTGCTCTACAGACGCTCGGGAGCGTCTTTTCTCAGCGCCCCGGCCAAAAGGCCGGGGCGCTGTCTTTCTGAGGGGTATACTGGCAATGCGCTTGCGGCAACATTGGCTGCATCTGCATCCCTCAATCATGAAACTGATACCCCACATCCTCACCGTGGCCGTGCTGCTCGCCGGCTCCGCTTCTGCACAAACGACCTACCTCTACGAGAACCACAACACGTCGGTTCCGGGTCCGGGTTGGACGCAAGTCAAAATCAATTCTCTCGCCCAGGGCTGGATTCAGTCCGGCGACCTGCGTGCCTGGCACGAGGACGAGTTCACGAGCACCGGCACCACGGATGACCGTTTGATCAGTCCCGTCATGGACCTGAGCGCCGCCGGCCCGGTGTACGTGCACTTCAACTCCCAACTCAACTGGGCTGACTACCTCGCCAACCATCCGTCGGGCTTCGGCGACGGAGAGAACGATCTGTGGGTCTCCACCGACGGCGGCGCGACCTGGACCGAAGTCTGGACCGACACGCGTCTTCTGAACACGACCGACTGGACGGCCGTGGACATCTCCTCCTACGCCGGCAACGCGAGCGTGCAAGTCGCTCTGCGTTTCTACGGCACCTACGCCCAAGAGTGGTGGGTGGATGAAGTCGTCGTGACTTCCTCCTCGACCTACCCGGCCAACTTCACCTTGGCGAAGTCGGGCGTTTGCGGTGGCCCGATGACTTTAAGCACCAGCAACGGCACGGCCAACGGCAGCGTGGCGCTGTTGTACGGAGCTGCAGGCACCTTCACGCAGAACAACCCCAGCAAGCCCTGTCTGGGCATCACGCTGAACATCAGCGCGCCGACCCTCGGCGCGATGCTGTCGGCGAACAGTTCGGGTGTTGCTTCACTCACCTTCAATTCGCCGTCGGCCGCATGCGGCAAGACCGTGCAGGCCATCAACATGGCCAACTGCACGAAGTCGAACGCAGTCGTCCTCTAAGCAGGGCAGGGACGCCTCAGGCGTCCTTCACTGCGCCCCGGCCTACATAAGGCCGGGGCGCTTTCGTTGAGTTAGAATCCATTCCACTCAGCTCATGAGCAAAATCCCCTCCCTACTTTTCGTTGCCGTGCTGCTCGCCGGCACCGCCTCTGCCCAGACCACTTACCTCTCCGAGAACCACGACACTTCGGTTCCCGGGCCGGGTTGGTCCCAAGTCAAAGTCAATCCGCTCGCGCAGGGTTGGATCCAATCCTTGGATCTGCGTGCCTGGCACGAAGACGAGTTTGCGAGCGTCGGTGCCACCGACGACCTCCTGACCAGTCCTTCCATGGACCTCAGCGCTGCCGGCAACGTGTACGTGCACTTCTATTCACAACTCAACTACGCGCAATGGCTCGCGAACCATCCGAGCACCATTGGAGACGGTGAGAACGATCTCTGGGTCTCGATCGACAACGGCGTGACCTGGACCGAGGTGTGGACGGACACGCGCATCGCGAATACGACGGACTGGACGGTGGTGGACATCTCCTCTTATGCCGGCAACGCGAACGTAAAGATCGCGCTGCGTTTCTACGGAACTTACGCTCAGGAATGGTGGGTAGACCAAGTGATCGTGGATGATGTTTCGACCAACCCGCTGCCTCCTCCGGTGGTTTGGGCGGTCAATCTCCCGGCGAACCGCGCTCCGGTCGCCAACTTCAGCGGCTGCGATGATTTTGAATCCTACGCAGGAATTGTCCCCAACTTCATGGCGTTGACCAAGGTGGACGCTCTCACAGGTCTACCCGATCCGGATGCGTGGTGCACCATCGCGGGTGGCACGGTGGCCTCCGCTAGCGGCGTGCGTAACCTCGAGATGGGTCTATTGCCGCTTTCCACGAATTATCACGACGTGCGCAACGCGCTTGTGATCGGACTCGACGGAACCAACGCCGGAGGACTCACCATCGATTTTCAAGGCATCAACTTCGGAGAGGAAGACAGCGCAGGTGACGGCATCTGGCTGTCTACGAACGGCACGGACTGGTACCGAGGCTTGGCCTCTTGGCTGGTGATTCCCGCCACCGGCACGTGGACTCCGATGTCGGTGGACTTGTCCGGGTTCGCGGCTTTGACGAACGGCCCGTTCTATCTGATGTTCCAACAGCAAGACAATTTCCCGTACAACGATCTGGACGGGATTGGAGTAGACGATCTGTGCATCACTGGATCGGGTCCCACGGGGCCGCTCCTCACCCGCATCGGCATCTGCGCCGGAGCGATGACGCTGCGAGTCTCCAACGCGACTCCGAACTCGGCCGTGGCGCTGTTCTACGGTCCTTCGGGGAGTTTCACGCAAAACAATCCGAACCGGCCGTGCGTGGGCGTGACGTTGGACATTCGTCCTCCGCACTTCGTCGGCTACCTCACCAGCAACTCTGCAGGCTTGGCGCAGTTGCAGTTCAATGCTCCGGTGGGAGCGTGCGGAACTACCGTGCAAGTCCTGGACTTGGCGGTTTGCAGAAAGAGCAACTCGGTCACTCTGTAAAGCGGCGTGGCATACGACGGGCCGCGGCGAGGCGCTGCGGCCCGTTATTTCTTCAAAGTTGAGCCTGCATCAGACGCGGCCTCGGGCAAGAGTGTGTTATGGTTTTCTTGGAGTCTCTCCTTGGCTACATCCCTCATCCTTGCTCTGTTCTGCGTCTCGACGCCTCAGAACGTCGCCCTGACCCAGAACTTTGATTCCTTCGGCTTTCCGCCGGCGGGATGGAGTCAGCAGCAGGCCAATCCCGCGAGTAGCGGATGGAAGCTTTCCACGGCTACCCTCCGTGCCTGGCACGAAGATGAGCCTCTCGTCGTTGGCCGCTGCAACGACGTGTTACTGAGTCCGGTGTTCTCTCTCGTGGGATTCACGGAGGCTTTCGCACATGTGGACGTCGAGTTGGTGTATCCGCAGTTCCTCGCGAACCATCCCTTCACGCAAGGAGACGGCCAGACCCTGCTGTTGTTCCGGTCGGGAGGCGGTGCTTGGGAGACGAGTTGGAGCGAGTGCCGAACCTCTCCGGGTCGCTCTTCCTTCACGGCGCGAGTGCCCGCTCAGTTTCTGGGCCGGAGCGACGTGCAGTTGGGAGTGCGCTACGTGGGCACGTACGCGCACGAGGTCTGGGTAGATCTGATTCAGGTGGATGATGCGCGCGTCGCCCCCGGCGGGGCGGGCAGTGGAAATCAGTGGCCGAATCTGAATCTGCCCACCAATTTTCTGGCTGCTCCATTCGTGGAGGACTTTGAAGTCTGGAACGGTGTGCCGCCTAGCTTCATGGCTGTGACCTCGTTGAATGGAAGCACCTTGCTGCCGGATCCGCAAGGATGGTGTTCGATCGCGGGAGGCACGGTTGCGTCGGCGAGCGGCGTGCGACATCTCGAGATGGGACTGCAACCGGGAAGCACGAACTACCACAACGTGCGCAACTCACTCGTGATCGGAGTGGATGGCTCAGCTGCGCCAGGGTGGGAACTCAGTTTTAAGGTTCAAGATTGGGGCGAGGAGTCGAACGCGTTCGACGGCGTCTGGATTTCCGGAGACGGAGTCTCCTGGTCGTACCTGATCGACGGCTGGACTGGTTACTCCAGCACTTGGACACAGGTGAGTGCGGTGGACCTGGGCGCTGCCGGCATCCCGCTGAATGGCCACTTCTATTTGATGTTTGCGCAGGAGGACAACTACCCGTACGCGAACCTCGATGGCATCGGCGTGGATGACGTGGTGATCAGCACCGCAGCTGGCGGGGGGTGTGGACTCGACGTGACTGCAGTCGGAACCTGTCCCGGCCGATCCACGCTGGAGATCCTCGGAGCCCGGCCGGGAAGCCGGGTGATGTTGCTCTATGGTCGACTGGGAAGTTTCATCTGGTCCGGAACTCCGTGCACCGGACTGGCGCTCGGGATGAATCGTCCTGCCGTGGGAGCGATGTGGGACCCTGCGAGTATGGTGAACTGTTTGCCGGTGAGGCTCCCTCCGTCGGCGTGTGGGATGGGTGTGCAGGCGGTGGATCTGGACGCGTGTTGTGCGGGTGCGGTGACGGTGCTGTAGCCACCCCACCACGGAATCTGGCCCCGTTGGGTGGAGCGGAAGTCGGACGCAGGGA
>CAZCXL010000217.1:0-4964 GCA_964502625.1 uncultured Planctomycetales bacterium
CGGCAGCCGGCTAGGATCCCCCCGGTGACCGCCCCCCCGCCCGCCGGCCCCGCCGTGGACGTGCGCGGGCGCGTGCTGATATGGCTGACCGGCGGCTTCGTCACCTGCCTGCTGATCGCCAACCTGACCGGATCGAAGTTCTTCTTCCTCGACCTCTTCACTCTGCCGAACGACTTTCAGTTCGTCCACCATTCCGTGGGCATGATCTCATTCCCGGTGGTGTTCTTGCTCACCGACTTGGTGAACGAATATTACGGCGCGAAGGAGACCCGCCGCATGACCTGGCTGGCCGCCGGAATGAGCCTGCTCGCCTCAGGGATCGTGATGCTGGCGCGCCTCATTCCGGTGGATGCCAACTCACCGGTCTCGCAGCCCGCCTTCGAAGAAGTGTTCGGCCAGTCGAACCGCCTGCTGCTCGCCTCACTGACGGCGTTCCTGCTCGGCCAATTCTGCGACATCTGGGTCTTCGGCAAACTCAAGCGCGCCACTCACGGCCGCATGGTGTGGCTGCGCGCCACCGGCTCCACCGTCATCTCGCAAGCGCTCGATTCCTTCATCGTGACGCTGGTGCTGTTCTGGGGCGCAGTCCGTCCGGAGGACGGCGCAGTCTGGACGCTGCCGCAAATCCTCGCGATTGGCGCCACCGGCTACGTGCTGAAGTTCCTCCTCGCGATCGGCCTCACGCCCCTGATCTATTTCGGACGCTGGTTCGTGCGCGTGCGCTTCGGGCTCGTGCCCTTGCCGCCGAACTAACGCGTCGGATCCAGGACCACTTTGTGCGCCTGGCCCGCATCGAGCAACTCGATGCCGCGGCGGAACTCGGACATCGGCAACTGGTGCGTGATGATGTGGCGCACATTGAGCCCGCGCCGCAGCAAGCCCAGCATCTCGACCCAAGTGCCGAACATGCGCCGACCCACCACGCCCTTGAGCGTGAGTCCACGGAAGATCACACGCTGAGAAAATTGCTCGAGTTGCAGATCCTTGCCGGAAGGAATGCCGAGCATCATCATTTCTCCGGCCGGGAACAGCAGTTCCAAGCCCAGATTGATGGCCGAGGGCGCGCCGCTCATCTCAAGCACCACATCCACTCCGCCGCCGGAGGCGCGCTTGATCGCACCCACCAAACTGTCGCCTTCACTCCGCGGGTCATGGATGCGCACCGGCACGCGCCCGCTCAATCCATTCGCCCAACGCCGCGCACGCTCCAGGTGTTGGGGATGCACCTCGGTGACGGTCAAGCTGGCCGCTCCCTCGAATTCGACCACTGCAGCCGCCATCGCACCGATCGCGCCGTAGCCCGAGACCAGGACGTGCCGCCCCGCGATGCTCGAAGCCGACTGCACCGTGTGCACGGCATTGCCCAAGGCGTCGAGAAAGGCGCCGATCTCCGGCGGCACAAAGGCGGGATCCAACCGCACCAGATTGGTGGCAGGCAGCACCACGAATTCGGCGAAAGCGCCGTCACGATGCAGGCCGGCAATGCGAGTCTTCGCGCAGACGTGATGATTGCCGGCGAGGCAGGCGCGACACTCGCCACACACGATGTGCATCTCGGCGCTGACGTAATCCCCCGGAGACCAATCCCGCACGCCAGGGCCGATGGCATCTACGTAACCGCAGAACTCATGACCAATGATCACGGGCGGCGTGAGCATGGGTGCCACCGAATCGTCCCAATGGAAGATGTGGCGATCGGTCCCGCAGATGGCGGTATGAGCCACACGGACCCGGACCTCCCCAGGGCCAGCCTCGGGCACCGTCAGTCCTTCGACCAGGCCGGCCGCGCCTGCTTCAGGACGCAGCATTTGGATCGCGCGCATGGTCGGGGATTCTAGCCGTCTGCGAAGTCACGATCCGAGAACACCGGAGGCCGTGCTCGCGCCGCGCCCCAGGCGACCCCGAGCATCAATCCGGCAGCCATCATCGAGCTCCCCCCCTGCGAAACCAGCGGGATCGGCAAGCCAGTGGTCGGCCAGAGTCCGGTGGTCACTCCAACGTTGATCACCAGGTGGACAAAGAAGTAGATCCCGCAGCCTGCCAAGAGCAGCCGGGTGAAAGGATCGCGCCGGCTGGCCGCCCAACCCAAGGCAATGAAGCCCAGGCTGGAGTAAAGCACGAGAAATACCGCGCTGCCCACGAGGCCGCCCTCTTCCGCAAGAACGGGGAAGACGAAATCGTTGTGGCGCTCCGGCAGGAGGTCGAGCCGATTCTCCGGGCCCTTGCCCCATCCGAATCCGCTCACTCCTCCAGTGCCAATCGCAATCTTGGAATGCCACAGGTGATAACCCTCGGCGGCTTTCTGCTGATCGGTGAGATGCTCCTGGTTCCACCAAGTCAAAACCCGTTCCTTCTGATAGTTCTCGATGAAAGGCCAGGCTACGGGCGCAAGCAAGGCGGGAGCGAGCAGCAAGGGCAGCAGCACGCGCTTGGGAGTGCCCGCGAGCCAGCACAACGCAAAGAAAATCGGCAGGACCGTGAGTGATGTGCCCAAATCGGGCTCCACCAAGATCAAGGCCATAGGTACGAGGGCGATGAGGCCGGGATAGAGGAGGTCGGCGAAGCGTTGAGGACGAGGATGCTCCGCGAACCAACGCGCGAGCACGAGGATGAGCGCCACCTTCATGAACTCGCTGGCCTGCAGAGTGAAGCCCCCCGGCAAGTGGATCCAACGGCGAGAGGCGTTGACCTCACGACCGAGCACAAGAACCGTCAACAGCAGCAAGAGGCAGAGGAGATAGAAAGGCCACGACTGGGCTCGCCACCGGCGCTCACCCTGCACTGCGGCAAACACACCAACTGCAAGGCTTAGGCCAATGCGCAGTAGATGGCCAGGCGGAACCCGCTCCGCGCCATCTACACTCCACTGCAGCAAGATTCCGAAACCGAGCACGAGCGCGGCGCAAGGCAAGAGCGGCCAGCAACCGCGAAGGAACTCCAAGCGCAACCGGCGCAGTGCGCGCAGCACGAGGTTCAAGATTCCGCCGGCATGAGTTCCTTCCACGCCGCCTCCAAAAAATAGTAGAGAGCAACCGCCGCGAGGTCGCCTCCATGCAAGCCGGCGTTCTCACCGAGCACGGCGAAGGCGTATCGCGGGTGGTCATGCGGGAACCAGCCGGTGAACCATGCATGCACGGGTGCGTTTCCTTCGACCTGCGCCGTTCCGGTCTTGCCTGCGACCCGAAAACGCTCCAAAGGCCAACGCGAGTCGTGAGCAGTGCCGCGCGGATCTTCCACGACCTTACGCAAGGCCTGGCTCAGCCAGGCGCGCTGTTGGTCGGCGAGATTTGGACTGTCCAGTAAATACTCCGCCGCGGTTCCGGCGGCGAGATGAGGACGCCAGAGTTGGCCCGTTGCCATCCAGCCATAGAAGCGCGCCATTTGTAAGGGACTCGCCACCACGGACACTTGTCCGATCCCGCTGCGCGCCACGAACCATGCGTCTTGGGCGCGCTCGGGCGGGAGCAGAACTTCTGCATTGATGCCCACCTCGAAACCGCTCCACTTCCCGAAGCCGAGCGCAGTCGCCAAGGCATACATGCGCTCGTAGCCGATTTCTTCCGCCAGGGAATAGAAGTACACGTTGCAGGAGCGCATCAAGGCTTCTTCCATGTTCACGCTTCCGTGAGAGCGATGGTCATCGCAGTGCAGCGCCACGCTTTGCGCTCCGGCCCGCGCAGGTTTCCAAGTGCCTTGGCAGTCAATGCGTCGCTGCGCCAAGTTGGGATCTTTCAGCAAGGCGGCAGCGGCGAGGAGCGGCTTGTAGGTGGATCCGGGATAAGGCGTTTCACCAGGCCGGTAGCTGCCGCCCAGTGCCCGCTGCCGCAAGGGATTGCCAGCTTGTTGAACCAATTGTGCATACTTCTGACGCCATTCTTCCTGGGTGTAGGTAGGAAGGGTGACCGCAACCGGAACTGAGCCATCGCGCAAGTCCAGCAAGGCGAAGGCGGCGCGTGGTTCGCGGAGCGCGGCAACCACGGCTTCCGACCAAGCAGGCTCCGGATGGTCGCGCGCTTCCGCGTAGGCGCGCCGCAAGGCATCTTCCGCGAGCCGCGACCAGGCTGCGTCAAAACTCAGACGCAAGTCCTTGCCATCCTGAGCTGCGACAAACTCCACCTCCAGCGGTTGCGCATCTTCATCGCCGCCGCGCACCACTTTGAGCAGGCCGAAGCGGCCTCGCAGATTCTCATGGAAGGCGCGCTCGGCGCCGCTCTGGCCAACCAATTCCTCGCGGCGCAAGGGCTCGGACTGCAGTTGGGCCTGCAGAGCCCGATAGGCCTTCTCCTGCTCTGGTGTCCGGTCGAAGAGTCGCGCGAGTTCCGCAAATTCCTCGCGCAGCGCCACGTCCTTCGCAAGTTGTTCGGCGGTCGGCGCCCACACGATCCCAACCAGATGCGCGGCACCCTGTGCGGGATATTCCCGTCGCGGTACTTCGCGCACCGAGAAGCCGGGGAAGGCATCCGCTTCTTGCACGAGCAGATCGACTGCCGGAAAATCCAGGTCTCGGCGCACGCTGAGACTTCGGCTCGCGTGCAAGGCGAAGCGCTGCGCGCGCACCAGGCCGGCCAGATCCGCAGGTTGCGCGCGCCGGATCGCATCGCAGGCAACGTCCACCAGCGCGAGTTGCTCGCGGTCCAATAGCAGCCTCGCGAGTTCGTCCGCGGAAAAGGCCAAGCCCCAGCGCTGATGCAACTCGACGGCGAGCGGGCTCTCTGCGGAAGCGTTCTTGCGCTCCACCCGCAAGCGCTCGAGCATTCCGCGCAAATCGAGTCCTGTGGCGCGTCCCGCGGCGAGTCGCAGAGCGCGAAAACGCGCCTCAACTTCCAACCGCAGGCGCTCCGTCTCAAGCCTTGCAAACAACTCGGCTTCGCCCTCGCCCAGAGTGCGCGCCAGCTGTTGCCAACGGCCGCGCGCAACGAGCAGATTCTCGCTGCACGCTACCAGATGTACCTGCCGACCGAGGA
>CAZCXL010000218.1:0-4960 GCA_964502625.1 uncultured Planctomycetales bacterium
TCCTCGACGGACAAAAGCCCAAGGTGCTCGCCTTCTCCGGAGAGGGCGCCGCGCGCGCCGCCGGCCAGAAGATCACGCGGCACCTGCGTAAGCACGTCGAAGGCCTGCGCTCGGTGCTGGTGCCGCCCGGCGCCGGCCGCACTTTGCTGCGCGAAGTCGCGCGCCGCTCCAGCGAGGCCTTGCTCTCGCACGACGACCGCCACGCCTTCCTGCTGGGTTGGCTGGTGTTGGATCCGCGCGCCGTTGCTCTGCACGCGCCGCATCTGATTCGCTCCTTCATCCCGCAGCGCAGCGAGATGAACCCGCGGCTGCTCGAGGACTTCGAAGCCCTCTTCCTGCGCGAGTTGCTGATTGCGCGTGGCGTGGACTTGAACACTGCGCCGGCGGACGCGCTGCGTCGCGTGCCGGGCGTGGACGCCGCCGGAGTCTTGGCTGAACGCGCCACTGCGCCCTTCCGCTCCCTTGAAGATTTCCAGGCGCGCATGGCCCTGCCTCCGCGCGAGGCGCGAGCGGCCTTCTGCCTGCTGCGCGTGCGCGGCGGAGATGACTTCTTCGACGCGCGCGGACTTCACCCCGAACTGAGGCCTGCGCTGCATCGTGCGGCTGCGGCGGCGGGCATCGAGGCGAGCGAGCTCACCCGGGATCCGGCGCAGTTCGATTCCTTGCCGTGGGATGCTGCCCTCGAGGGCGTGCCCTACGCCGATGGCGTGCACGAGCGCATTCGCGAATCCTTGCTGCGCGGCGGACGGCGGCGGCCGAGTTTGCGTCGGCGCGCGGATCATCGCCGCTTAGAGACTCTGCAGAAGGGCGACCGCCTGAAGGGCGTGGTCAAGAGTCTGACTGAGTACGGCGCATTCGTGGACGTCGGCGCCTCACGGCCCGGCCTGGTCCACGTCAGCCACATGGCGGTGGATCGCTTCATCAAGGATCCCACCGAAGTGTTGCAACCCGGCCAGGAGGTCGAGGTCCGGGTCCTGGAAGTGGATCTGGCCGAACAGCGCATGCGGCTCACTCTGCTGACGGAAGAGCAGGAGGCCGAACTCGTCGAGCGCAATGCCGCGCGCCGTACCGAACGCGACGGCGGCGGAGCGGGCGGCGGCGAGAATCGCGGCGGTCCCCGTCGTGAGCCGCGCCGCGATGGCCCTGCGGGCGAGCGCGCCGGACGCAGCGGCGGCAGTCGTCCCGGCGGCCGGGGCGGCAGGCCGGAGAGTGGCGGTCGACAGGATCGCGGCCCGAAACGCGGGCGCAGCGAGGACTTCGGCCCCGATCCGCGCGCGAAGAAGGAAGAGATCGATCCGACCAACCCCTTCTTCCAGTTCTTCAAGAAGAACGAGGACAAGAAGTAAAGTCTTCGAAATAGGGAATCAAAAAAAAGAGGAGCCGCCTTTTCGGGCGGCTCCTCTTCGCATTGCAGTTGCAACCTAGAGGACGATCACGTTCGAAGTGTCGCAGGTGCTGAGGTCCAAGCACTGGACCGATTTGCCGCAAGCGCCTGCGGGCGCATTGAAACTCAGCGAAGCGCTGCCACTGCCATTCGCATTCAAGAAGGCAGCGAGAGTGGGACCACTGAGGCCGAGCACGGTCCCCGCACAGCCACCCACCGGAATGTTGAAGCTACCCGGCAGGCCGTATGCGAGGGCCACGACGCCGCCCGGGGTGCCGTTGGAGGTGGTCAGAGTGGTGGCTCCGGGGCAGGAGCCTGACTTGACGAGTGTGAAGCTCGGCGGACCGCCACCCATGAATTCCGCGCCGCGCAGATCACTGTAGCCGCCACTGCCGACGGCGCTGAATGCGCCCGTGCTGGTATTGATGGAGTAGAGCGTGTTCTGCGCGCCGTAGAGGCCGCCGCTGGCGTTCGCAAACAGTGTCTGGATGCTGCTGCCTGAGCTATCGATGGCAGGGTTCACATCCGTGCCCACACCAGTGGACGTGTTGATGGTGATCAGTCCGGTTCCGACTCCGGAGCCGCTGCCGATTTCCCATCCGTAGAGCACGCCGTTCGCGGAAGCCAGGCCCTGCACGCCGTAATACCCAGTCGAGCCGACGTAGGTCACGGCGCCAGTGCTCACGTTCATGGTGTAGAGGTCGTCCAGGCCGACGCCGGTGCCGGAGGAGTCATTGATCACGTAGAGCGTGCTACCCAAGTACGTCATGCCGCGAACCGAGGTGAGTGTGGAAGTGGCAACTGCCGTTCCCACTCCGGTGGTCGGGTTGATCTCGATGATCGTGACCGAAACTCCATAGCCCGAAGCCGCATAGAGTTTCCCCGCAGGCGACTTGGCCATGTTGTTGATCTGGGAGTACCCAGTGTTGCCCAACGTCACGCCGGCTCCCGTGGTGGAGTTCAGCGAGTAGGTCGTACCAGACCAAGAGACGCCGACGATATCTTGCGCAGCAGCGGAGCCGGCGAGACAGCCGACGAGAAGGAGGGTGGAGAGAGTGTTCATGTTGATGTGGAAGGGGTCCAGCTTGCGCCGGGGGCGACGCAGTTTTCAGTTTACACCTGGCCTCCGGCGCTAGGATGGGCGTCATGCGCTGATTTGCGCGCTTCCAATGGACGGCCCCGATTTCCTCGGCATTGGCGCGCAGAAGGCCGGCACGAGTTGGCTGCACGCGAACCTGGCGCAGCATCCGCGGGTGCGTTTCCCAGGCGGAAAGGAATTGCACTTCTGGAATCGGGACCGCCCGCGCGGCCTGGATTTCTATCGCGCGCAGTTTGCCGGGGCGGAGCGGGGAGTTCTGCAAGGTGACATCACGCCGGCTTACGCAACTTTGTCTGTTGAGCAGATCGCGGAGATCGCGCAGG
This sequence comes from uncultured Planctomycetales bacterium, assembly GCA_964502625.1. GTDB lineage: Bacteria > Planctomycetota > UBA1135 > UBA1135 > UBA1135 > JAQBVK01. The sequence continues at coordinate 2,807 of CAZCXL010000218.1, forward strand.
AGTTCCCGCGCCTGCGGATATTTTTCCTGTTGCGCCATCCCGTGGAACGCGCGTGGTCCTCGGCGCGCATGGCGCTGAAGCGCGCGGAGCTGGAACCCGACGAGGCCTCCGACGCCTGGTATCTCGACCACTTCCGTTCTCGCGGCTCGCGGGCGCGGGGCGATTACGCCGCCTGCCTTGAGCGCTGGCTGGCAAGTTTTTCGCGCGAGGTAGTGCTGCTCTTGCGCTACGAAGATCTGGAAACGCGGCCGGAAGACGTCGCACGTGCGGCCTGCGCGCACCTCGGCCTGGACGCGGCGCCCTTGTTGCGGCCAGAGAATCCGTGGTTGCGCCAGCGCGTCTTCGAAGGCGAGCGCGCGGAGTTGCGGCCAGCGCTGCGCGCGGCGCTCACAGAACTCTATGCAGAGCCGCTGCAGCGCCTGCGCGATCAGCAGGGCGTGAGTTGGGAGGCGTCTTGATCCAACGCAATCCTGCGGTGCCGCTGGTCGAGGCCGCGCGAACGCGAGGCGAGATCCGCCGGGTCTGGGAGGCGCCGGGCGAGCCCGCGCTGTTGCTCGCGGAGTTGCAGGACGTGGTCTTCTGGATTGCGCCCGGAATCGATGGCGTGATTTTCCTCGACGGCGAGGCGGTGGTGGAGGAGAGCCTGCGCTTCTTCAAGCCGGTGAACGCTCCCGGGCGGGCGCTCGGGCGCACTGTGCGTGCCCCGCGCGTTGACGAGATCCGCTGCGAATTGGATGCGGTGCTATTGCCGGTGGATCCAGGATGGATGAATTATTACCACTGGCTGCTGATTCACGCGCCGACGCTCCGCGCGGCGGGAACATGGTTGCCGCAGGAGATTCCCGCGGCGCTGCCGCGCCATGCGGACCACGTCGGGATCCCGCGATCGGTGGCCTTTGCGGCCTCGGTGATGGAAGAGTCACTGTATGGAGTGGCGAGGCCCATGCGCCCACTCGCACCCGGGGCCTATCGAGCCCGACGTCTGTTCCGATTTCATCTGGATTCCCCTCAGCCGGCAGTGAGCCTCCGCTGCGAACCTTGGTGGCAAGCCCTGCTCGGGCTTGAGCGCACTCTGCGCGAGACGGATCAGGAGCTGGCGAGTGGAGCCGAGCGGATCTTCGTTTCGCGGCGCGGGGCTCGGCGCCGCACCCTCGGCGGAGAGGATGATCCCGGATTCCAGCACGCACTCACGGAGGCAGGCTTCGTCACCCTGGAGCTGGCAGGGCGCGGACTCGCCGAGCAAGCGCGACTCTTTCGCGCCGCGCGCTGGATCGTGGGACCCCACGGTTCTGGATTGAGCAATCTGCTCTTCTGCGCGCCGGGCGCCTCCGTGCTCGAAATCAACGCGCCGATCGGCGCGGAAACCGAGACGCGGCCCCACACGCGACGCCTCGCGGCGCGGCGCGGATTGCGCTATGAGGAACTCTTGCTGGACGCGAGCGTGCCGGAAGGAGCGCAACTCACGCATGGCCTTCGGCGTTGGCTTGCCGCAACGGGAAGATAATCGCGATGGACGACTCCCCGTTGCTCCTCACCGGGAATCAGCGCTCGGGCACTTCCTTTACGGCGCGGTTGCTCGGCGCTCACCCGCGCGCGGCGGTTGGCAGCGAGGCAGGCGTGATCCGCATGGCGGCAGCTTGGTTTCCCGCGATGTCCGGCGCAGACGGCGCGGGATTGCGCTACTCGCGCTTCGCCGAGTTCGCGCGGGCACTGGAAGTTCGGGAGGGCGCGCGTTGGAGCGAAGCGCGAGTGCGTCTGGAGACGATCCTCACGGCGTGGCAACAGGATGGATCGCTGGAGGTGCGCACACGCAACGGCGACGTAGACGCCTTCGTGCGCTCTCTCTGTCATACCTTTCACTGTTACGGTCGTGACCCGGCGCCGCTCGCGTGGGGCGACAAGTACCCCGAGTTCCTGTTCCAGGCCGAGGCGCTCGAGCGGATTTTCCCGCGCGCGCGCTGGGTGTTCGTGGTGCGGCGGCCAGAGTCGAACCTGGAGGCGCTGGTGCGCAAGCTCCCGGAGCGGGCGGGGAAACTCGCCGCGCGGACCGTATGTGGCGGTGGGGGCGGAGAGAGAGGGGAGGACGCGAAGCGGATCCTGGCGCCGCCTCGGCGGGGACTCCGCGCGCGCCGAGACCGCGGTATCGATCGGCCC
>CAZCXL010000219.1:0-4952 GCA_964502625.1 uncultured Planctomycetales bacterium
CCCAGTAGGCCCCGCGCGCCTCCTCTTCTCGATACACCATGCGCAAGATGCCTTCGCCCACGAGCAACGGCAGGGCGAGCGAAACCGAGATGCGCACGCTCCAGAAGCCCACACGCTTCCAGCGGGAGGCGCGGGCACGGGGCTGTGTCGCTGGGCCGGTCGCCACGGGATTCCCTGGTTTAGAAGATCGTGTAGATGAAGGGCGAGACCAACGGCACCGCCTGCAGCAACACGAAGAAGATCGCGGCGGGCACGAGCAGCACGATCAGCGGCACGGTCCACCAGAACGGACCGCGCCAGAGGTTGCTCAACAACTCTCCCACCGTGCTCGCGCCGTTCTTGATCCGAGAAAAAAACCTCATGGCGTAGTTAGTCTATCCCAAGATGACCGGGCGCATGGCTGAACCTTTTCCCCTTTCTTCCACAACTGCGCTCTTGCGCTGCCCCGGCTGCGCCTGCGACCCGGAGGCCGGTGTGACCCCGGTTCCTGCTCCGCGCGAACAAGCAACGGCCTGCCCGGAATGCGGGCGCCGCACCTCCTGGTTCGGAGAGGTGCGAGATTTCATCGACACTGCAGAGCCCGAGGCCGGCTTCCAGAAGGTGAATCAGTTTTATGAGGCACGTCCCTTCCCGGGTTATGCGCCGGGGGAAACCGCGTCTTCTCTGATCGATCGCTGCCGCTCCTCACGCTTCATGGAGGCGCTCGATCGCGCGATTCCGCACGATGCTCTGGTGCTGGATTGCGGCTGCGGCACAGGCCAGATTCCCAATTTCCTCGCGCTTGCCGGACCGCGCCGCACCGTGATCGGTGTGGATGGCTGCCGCGCGTCACTGACCTTGGCGGATGGCTTCCGCAGCAAGGTCGGCACCCGCAACCTGCGCTTCCTGCGTGGTGATTTATTCGCGCTGCCGGTGCAGGAATCGCGCTTCGACGTGGTGATCAGCCGCGGCGTGGTGCATCACACGCCGGAACCCTACCGCGCCACTGCCGAAGTTGCGCGCCGCGTACGACCGGACGGCGTGCTCGTGGTCGCCTTCTACGAATCGATGGGCCGCGCCTTTCACCGCATGCGTCAACAAATGACGCGCGCCTTCAAGAATCCCCCGAAGGCGCTGGATCCGGTACTGCGCCGCAACGACCTCGATCCGGAGAAGAAACGCACTTGGGTCGCAGATCAGTACGAGCATCCGCTCGAGCACTGTCTGCCCTTTCCGCGCGTCACGCGGGAAGTGGAAGCGCTCGGATTTCGATGGATCCGCAGTCTGCCCCCCGCCGTCAGCGGCGACGGCATGTTCGACGCCACCGACAAGCCGGGCGCCGTGCAAATGAGTTTGCGCCGCGTCGGTTGGATGATGGCCGGGCTGCGCGATCAGGACGCCGGAATGGCTTGCTTGGTAGCGCGCCGCGTCGGCTCGGCGTCGTCGTAGAGCCGGTTCTCCACCACCAAGAGATCCAGTCCGCTCCGCGCGAGCACGGCGCGCGCTTCGGCCTCGCCACGAGCGGGCGGATCTCCGCGCAGGTCGAGCGAAGTGGTGAGCAACACCGGGAGTCCGGTGATCGCGCCGAACTCAGTCAGCAGCGCGTGCAGTTCGGGATCCGTGGCGCGCTCCACGAGGTGCGGCACGCAGGTTCCGTCCGGAGCGACGAGCACCGGAGCAGCCTGACGAAGCGCGTCGCGCGCACGCAGCGCGATCATTTTCGAGCGCGCAGGACTCGCGGCGCCGGCCGGAAGCTCCACGAACTCCGCAGCGCGTTCGGCAGGCATGGCGCAGCCCCAGGGGCGAAACTCTTCCCTACGCTTGATCTCGCGCTGCAAGCGCTCCACCACGTCCGCGCTGCGCGGATCCGCAAACAAGCAGCGGCGTCCGAGCGCGCGCGGTCCCCATTCAAAGCGGCCGCGCACCCAGCCGGCGATCCGGCCGTGCGCCAGTGCCTCCACGAGCGCGCGGCGCGCGGCTTCCGGAGTGGCGAGCGGTTGGGCGCCGTCGCCGGCGTCGTCGAGGTTCGGTTCGCCGACGGATTGACCGGGCCACGCCAACGGTGCGCCTTGACTGAGTAGGCTGTGCGCGAGTGCGGCGGCGCCGAGCGCGGCGCCGGAGTCGGAGGGCGCCGGATCCACGTGAATCTCTGCGTACGGCCCGTCTTTCAGTAACCGCGCCACGAGGCGCGGAAGTTGCGCGAGGTCGCCGCCGAGGCAGAGACGCTTGCCGCCGCTGCGTTTTTGCAGATTGCGCGCGAGCGTGAGCGCGGCAGTTTCCACCGCATCCATTGCCGCTGCGGCGAGGTCGGCGTCGTGCGAGTCGCCCGGCTGTGCGCGCAGCGGAGCGCCCGGAGTGCGAATCGGCCCGAAGAATGCGGACACCGATTCTTCGAACCAGCGATCCGAGTCGTAGCGGAAGCGCAGCTTGGAGGCGTCAAGGCGATAGCCGCCTTCGCCGCCCAGCTTCACGATTTGCCCGACGGCGTCGCGCAGGGTTGCCGGATTGCCGCGCGCGGCGAGCTCGGCGACCAAAGCGTCGTCCGAAGCGGGATCGAAGCCGAGGTGCTCGGCGATCGCGCGCAGGAAGAAGCCGAGTGAGTGCGGGAAGGGCACTTCGAGGAGAGTCTCAGGCTTGCCGGCTTGCCAGCGACCGCCGGCACTGCAGGCCCATTCTCCCGCGCCGTCGAGGATGAGAAAATCACATCCTTCCTCCGCCCAGGGCGAAGTCAGGCAGGCGGACGCCGCGTGCGCCTCGTGGTGCAGGACGAAATGCACCTGTTCGCCGTCGGCGAGCAGCTCGCGGCAAATCAAGTTGCGCATCCACAGTCGGTCGCCCAGCCAGCGGAACATGCCGTTTGCAAACACCTTGGCCGATCCGGGAAACGCCGTCAGCGTGGTGATCAAATTCCGCTCGAAGCGGCGCAGCGGTTTCTCGAACCAGACGATGGCGTCGAGATCGCGGGCGGTCAGATCGCCTTCGCGCAACACGTAGCGCACGGCACGCCGCGGGAAATTCGCGTCGCGTCGCACGTGGCTGAAGCGCTCTTCCGCAGCGGCCGCAACGACGCGCCCGTCTTGGATGAGCACCGCCGCGGCTTCGCGCTGGAAGCCGGACAGACCCAAAATGCGGAGCCCGCGCTGAGGATTAGTATTGGGAGCGGAGGGCACGGGCGGCATCCTTGACCGGGAGCGGGTTGCCGGGTTCGGCGCGATTGCGCAGCCGCGCGATCAAACCAAAGGGGAGCAGCAGTGTCCAGTAGAAGAGATAGAGCACCACGCGGCTGATGCCGGCGCCGCTGCGCAAACCAAGGTTTTTCCAACTTTGCAGAAAGCGCGAGCCCCGCGCCGCGCGCAAGGCTTTACGCACTTCGCGGCTGTAGCCCTCCTGGCGCCATTTCTCCAAGAACTTGCCGGTATAGGAGACGTGATATTTCTCATCCTTCAAAATCTCGGTGAAGATGAGGTGGGTTTCCGGGTCGTCGGGAGTCAATTCCGCGTGCATGGCAAAGATGTCGCGCGCCTTCACTTCGGCGACGTGCAGCATCGCAACGTAGGCGATCTCTCCTTTCTCCTCGAGCACGCCGGCAGTGAAGAATCCGTGCGCGTTTTGCCCGGCGCGCCCGCGCGCGAGGTCAAGGGCGGCGCCCGGATCTTCCGCGGTGGTGTGGGAGCGGGCTGCGGCACGCAGAACTGCCGCGCGGCGCCGGAACAAGTCGGCGTGGCGGACCTCGTCGCGGGCGTGGCGCTCGAGGTGCATGCGGAGGTCGGTGTCTTGGACCCGCTGCATGGCCGCCACGATGTCACGACCGCCGTCCTCCTCGGTACGGGAGAAACTTTCGAGGGTCAATACTTTGCGGACGGGGTCGGCCCACATGCGCCGACAGCGCTCGCGTTCACGAGAGAAGGAAATCATGAGGTAGGACGAGAGGGACCGAGGAGGGACGAGGGATCGACCGTACTCGTCATCCAGTGATGGAAAGATACCATGAGATCCACGCTGCCGTGATGAACCCGGACCCTTCCTCTTCCGCAAAGCCTGCGCCCACCCTCTCGAGCCGCAAGAAGCTGGTGTTTTCGCTGTTCATGATGATCGGTTTGGCGCTAGTGGCCGAAGCCGTGCTCCGTCTCGCCGATCCGGCCATTTTCCGTTTTGCGCTCGCCGCACGGCGCACCCACGCCTACCAGGAGTGGAGCCGCACCGATCTGCGGCCGAACTGCGAGGAGCGGCTGCGGCTGGAGCGCGAAGACGGCACTGTCATCTATGACTTCACGCTGGCCGCTGATGAGCTCGGCCTGCGCAGCGCGGCGCCTGAGGGCCGCCCGCAGGCCGCTCTCCACGGCAAGACGCGCACGGCGGTGCACTGCGTCGGAGATTCCTTCACCATGGGGTGGGGAGTGGAAGTCGGGCAGAGTTATCCTTCCCAATTGCAGCAGCGGCTCGGAGAGGGCTACTTGGTGCTCAACGAGGGCGTGGACGGCATCGGCCTGATCGCGGCGCGCGAACGGTATCGGGCGGCGGCGCTCGAGTATCCGCCGGCGCAGGTGCTCTACCTGTTTGTGGCGAACGACGTGGCCGAAGATGCGCAGGCGCTGAAGCAGCGCGAGCGCTGGGGCGTGCGCCACGCCTGGGAGCGCTTCTACTCGGGCGCACGGCGGCACTCCGCCTTGCTCAACCTGCCCTTCGTGCTGAAGTGGAACGTGGCGCTCAAGGCGCGCATGAACCGGCCGCTCGAGGAAGATCGCGCCGAGTTCGGCAAGATGCCTGAAATCGCGGATTGGATGGCCTTGGCGAACGCTGCAGCGCCGGCGGAGCACGCCACCGCGCGCGCGCTGCTGGAACTCCGCGACGCCTGCCGGGCGACGCAGGCAGAGTTGCACGTGGTGTTCGTTCACGAGGATCAAGAATCGCACGCGATGGCGCGGCTGTGCCTTGATGAGGGCATCCCGATCGTGACGGAATTGATTCCCTAC
>CAZCXL010000220.1:0-4935 GCA_964502625.1 uncultured Planctomycetales bacterium
CCGCGGGGAGCATCACGATTTATAATTTTGCCAATAACGTGCAGGCTGTACCGATCGGCCTCATCGGCATCCCTTTTGCGCTGGCGGTTTTTCCGATAATGGCCGACGCGGCGAATGCGGCCGTCGCGACGTACGTCGATACGCATGCTACGAACTCCAGGGCGCTATAAAACTGGGCCAGCCATGCTATTAATGGCCCATCGTTCTCGGACAGTCGTGCGTCCGTGCCTGCCAGACTCATGCTTATGCACACGAGATAAGCCGTGCCGGCTGTTATGCCTGAGGCGAAGCCGACGGTCGAATAGAAGCGCTCATTGGCGTCATGCAGCACTTCCTTCAGGGCGATGAATCCGCTCGCCACGAGAATTGTACTCGTAAGCAGGACGAGATAGCGCATGTGGTTCTCTGGGTTGGTGGCCTGAAAGGGGGCCCCGATTCCCACCCACAGGAGCGAGATGATTGCCCACGGCGCAATCAGGAGAACACCGGCCAGTGAGAGCCTTCGCCGTTCCGCTCCGGCGGAACCCATCATCCGCGCACCAAGAATCCACGCGGCGACCGCGACGGTGGCAAACACCGCGCCTCCAATGACCTGGTAGGCCCCCGGGATTCGCAAGGCACGTACTGCCGCGAGGATCAACACGAGGAATGGGAATGCACAAAGAAAGATGTAGCTGATACGCCGGGCGGTATTGTTCATCCAAGTCTCCGTGTGGTTTGCCTAACGCCCAGGTTCAGTGGCGGCGCGAAGTGCCGCCCGCTGCATGCCGTAGTTAGGCTTGACTCGTCTCACCTGTTGTCGCTACAGCGTACGACCGCGAACACGATCCCGTCCGGATCGGAACAGTACGCCAACTCGCCAACGCCAGGCACCGGCGTCTTCGGTACCCGCACCTGTCCGCCGAGTTGCACGACCTTCTGCGTCGCCGAGTCGACGTCAGTGACCTCGATCCACGGCACACATCGGGGTTGTCCGTCACGCGGCTTCATCATGCCACCATGGACCCCGGGATCAGTATCCGGCCCGGTGGAAACACCCCAGTACTCCATTGGGCCTGGCTGCTTGTTGAACGACCATCCGAACGCCGCCGACCAGAACTTTTGGGCCCGGGCGGTGTCCGGTGGGCGTAGCTCGATGTGGATGGGACGGTTCATCGGACTGCCTCTTCTTATGGGTTGGTTGTGCTTGCCTAACGCCCTGGCGATCAGCGGCGGCGGCGAAGCCGCCGTCCGTCTGCATCGCCTTGTTGGGCAGCCGGCTTCACTCTACCGGTCCGTCCGCGTAGAGCTCGAGGAAGGCGCACTCCTTGCACCTGACGGCCCGGATTCGCGGGCCATGACCCTCCTTGGAGGATCGCTTGCCGAAAAAGGTCGCCGGAGGCTCGCCGGCAATCCAACAGGCCGCTGTGACATGCAGCGACTTGTCGAGCACGTAGCCCATCTCGACGGGTCCGTTGCATTTCGTGCAGTGTGCGTAATCCTTCATTGGCTCTACTCCTTGTCTGCCTAACGCGAATTCGACGGACCTGTGTAGCACGGACCGAGAATGCTCAAGACGGACCCCTCCCCTCGCATAGGGCCTCTACAGCCGCCCAAGGGAGTGCCGGAACCGGGCATAGGCTGGTCAGTCTGGTGTGCCCCCCGATTTCGGTCCAGTCGGAGTGGTGCATAGAGTCTAGCCGACGAGTGCCGGTTCTAGGGGTTTGAGGCAAGCCCTGGGCTGCCCCGTGCAGGAGGAGGGGTACCCCTCCTCCTGCAATAGCGCCGCAAATTCGCTGGGAGTCAAATCCTCCAGCGATCCGTGCGGCCGCACGCAGTTGTAGTCCGCTTGCCAGTCCTCGGCAAGTGCGCGCGCTTCATCCAGATCGCGGAAGCTGTGTTGGTTCAGCAGTTCGTCACGCATTCGCGCGTTGAAGCTCTCGACGTACGCGTTCTCTTGCGGCTTGCCGGGCCGTATGAAGCGCAGCTCGATCCCGCGTTCATAGGCCCAGGCGTCCAGAGCATTGCTCGTAAACTCCGGACCGTTGTCGCAAGTTAGCCAGGCAGGGCATCCGCGCTCCTCGATCGCGCGCTCCAGCGCGCGAATCACCACCGCAGCCGGCATCGAGTGTCCGACTTCCATCACCACGGCTTCCCGCGAGCAGTCGTCCACCACGTTGAAGAGTCGCAGGCTGCGGCCATTGACCAGCGTGTCGGACATGAAGTCCATGGACCAGCCTTCGTTGACTAACGTCGGTGTCAGCTTCGGCAGCCGCGAGGCCCGGGCCGCCTGTTTGCGCTTCTTTCTTCGCACTTGCAGATGGAGATCCTGATAGATCCGAAGCAGGCGCTTGCGATTGATCTTGATGTCCTCACGTACCAGCATTCGGTGAATGCGCCGGTAGCCAAAGCGCGGACGCTCTGCTGCAATCGCCAAAATCCGCGCGATCAGCTCCGGCGGATCGCTGCGTTGCGGCACGTAGCGTGACACCGAGCGGTGGAGATCCACGAGCTCACAGCTCGTGCGCTCGCTGAGCTGGTGGACTTCCTGCAGCTCGGCCACCACAGCCCGTCTCTGGGCGATCGTTACCACTTTTTTTGAAGCACCGCCTTCACGGCGGCGATCTCAAGGGCCTGATTCGCCACGATCTGCTTGAGCTGCCGATTCTCGTCCTCGAGATTTTTCATCCGCTTGACGTCCGACAGCTCCATCCCACCGTACTTCTGGCGCCAGCGGTAGAAAGTGTTCCGGGACACCCCGTACTTGCGGATGATCTCCTCGGTCCTCAGGCCGGCTTCCGATTCCTTCAGGATGCGGACGATTTGTTCTTCCGTGTAGCGATTCTTGCGCATTGCGGTGCTCTCCATTCTCCGGGATTTGCACCATTCGCGCTGGACCGATTACAGGGGTTCACACCAAGGCTCTCGCGGGGCTACTGAATGCTTCCCAGGGTGCCGTCGAGATCCGGCGCTACCGGCTCTCGCGTTGGAAGTCGAAGCGCCGCGGGGTGCCGCCCTTCAGATGGCCGATCGTGGCGCTCAGCGCGCCTTCGGCCGAGAGCTCGTAGACGATGCGCTTCGGGTAGTCGTGGCGCGGGTTGTCGAACACGGCGCGCTGGGCGCTGAGTTCGGAGAGCACGAACTCGGTCGGCGACCCGCCGCCGGGTTGCGCGACGTAGATCAGGCCGCCATCGCGCTCGACGATGCGCAGGTATTCGAAGGCGAACATCTTGCCGCTGGTGTTGACCGAGCGCGAAGTGGCGAGCATCGCGCCGCCGAGCGGCGGACTCCAACGCTCTTCGTTGGACGAGCCCGTGCTACGCGTGCCGACCCAGTCGCCGGCCAGCCACGCCATGTCGCCGATCGTGGCCGGCGCGGGCGTGGGCAGCGCGATGTCCTCGGCGTGGCGGTAGAGCGCGATGGATGCTTGGCCGGGCGGGTCCACCTCCACGCTGACCACCAGTCCTTCGGCCGTGGGGCGGAATGTCCTGCGGATCATCCCGATCCGCCCGGACACGTTGCCGTCCAAGCGTTCGAATGCGACCTCGTAGGCGAAGGTGCCGTTCTCCCACTTTCCGTGGTAGCGCGAGATCGTCTTCGGCTCTTTGATCTCAGTGATCGAGCCGTCGAGCGCGACGCGCACGTCGCGGTGGCCCGAGCCATGGCCATTCAGCACGATCGCGCCCTCTCCGACGCCCAGCAAGAACTTCGAAGCCATCGGCGGTCCCCACTGCTCGAGCGTGCGGCCCTCGGTGCGATCCTCGACGAAGATCCATTCGCCGTCGAGGGCGCGAACTCCCTCGGTCTGCGCCGAGAGCGGCGCGGCGAGCAAAGGGAGGAGTGCGAGAGCAGCCGTCAGTCGGATGTGGAAGTGCATGGCGAGGTCTCCGCGTGAATCGAGAGGGAAGAGAGTATCAGGTGATGTGGTCCCCACCTTAAGTCCTGCTCGTTGGATGCAAATTCTAAGCCTTTGCGTGGTTCCTGGGTTCCAGGCAATCGGGAGCCTGACCGAGCAGGAGGAAGGGCGGCTGCTCTCATGCGTTGTAGCCCATGAAAACCTGACCGCCGACGACGAACTCGGCGGAGGTGATAGGGCCATCCTTACCGGTGCGGGCGACGTCCCTGATCTCGGCGTCCGGTTGATGGATCGTTACTTGCCTGCAATAGTTTCTCCGTGCCGCCTTGAAGAGTGGAAGGCCAGGGTGATGATCGTCGGGAAAATGAACCCCTTCATGTAGGAAAGCGGGTGCCGATCTGCCGTGAAGTCGACCGGCAAGTTCCCGAAGTGCGCCCAATAATGCGTAGCCACCAACCCGCTGATACTGAACCACATCCCCCACAATCCCCAGCGCACGCCAAAGATCACGAGTAACAAACTCATGGCGATCAACGCGCGAAGAATCGACTGCACGGAATCGAAGTGAGGAAGCGTACTGATCCCGTTGCCTAGATACATTTCGTACAGGACGAAGCAATGGTAATAGATCAGCAGTCCGGCCAGAACAAAGATGATCAATCTCCTGAACAACAAGAATCCTCTGGTTTGCATCACAGGAAGTGTAGTCATCTCGGCTCACTATTCAATTGCATGCATGCGCAGGCACCTGGCCGACAGCACGATACGGGGTTGGCGCAAACGAATTCTTAGGACCGCCATTCCAATACCTCACCAGCATCAGCGTCTTGAGCAGTGCCAACTACACGGAAGCCGAGCTTGCTAAGAATTCTGGTGGACGCGTTCTGTTCCATCAGCGTGAACGCGCGCAGTCTGATGTGAGGATCATGCCTGCGAGCAATGTCTAACAGGCCTGCGGCCGTCTTTGAACCATACCCTAGCCCCTCTTGTTCCTTGAGCGTGTAATAGGCTAGCTCAGCAAGACCATCGTGCGGTGGACCAACGAAGGCGCCACCCCCCACACCGCGTCCGTCCACAACAGCGCCATACCCAACCCACCG
>CAZCXL010000221.1:0-4921 GCA_964502625.1 uncultured Planctomycetales bacterium
GCGTTTGCAGTCCGAGTAGACCACCGGCGTGCAGCCATTCCGGCAGACGCTCCGCCGCCGAACTGAAATCGAGCAACAGTTCTCGCGGCCCCGGCTCCTCTCCGGCGCGACTGCGCAAGAAGAAGTGGCCGAGGCGCAGTGAACCGCGCTCCAACAGTTCCATGGGAGTCAGGATAGCGGCTCCGGATCCGGCTCCGCGGCGGCGCGCAGGCTTCCAAAGTCGGCGTCGAGGCCACGGCGCTGAAGCTCCGCGAGCAAATCCATGTGCGCGAAAGTGGCACGCATGCACTCGGCGCTGGCGGCGAGCAGCAAATTGGGCTTTTGCCAGTCCTCCGGGCCGCTCGGCAGTTCGGCGAGAAAATCGGCGTGGCGCTTCTCCAGCGCGCGGCGGTCGAGCACGAAGATCGCGCCACGATCTTGCTCACTGCGCAGCAGGCGGCCGCAACCTTGACGAAACATTGAGAGCGCCTGCGGCATGTAGATCCGGTTGCGCTGCTGCGCGCGGCCCATGCGCGCCATCTGCGCGTAGAGATAGGGATCCAACGGTCCGTAGGGGAGTTTCGGTATCACGACGTACTCGCAAGTCTCTCCTGGAAAGTCCACGCCGTACCAGAACGTGTCGAGGCCGAGCAGAACGCTCTCGGTTTGCCGTCGGAAAAGCGGAATGATTTCCTCCTTGCGCAAGCCAGGCATGCCTTGCCAGTAGAAAGGAAGCCCGAGCGCGCGAAAACTTGGAGCCAGGCGCTCGCCCACGCGCTGCAGCACGATGCGATTGGTGAACAGGCCGAGCATGCGTCCGCGCGTGCGCTCCGCCAGGAACAAGATCACCCGCTCGACGTATTCCAGCCAAGCCTCGTGACGCTGTCCGGTGCTTGCGTAGGGTGGCGCGTCTTCTGGCACGCACACCAAGGCCCGCCGGGGATCGAAGGTGGGCTGTCCGGAGAACGTGGCGACCTCGCGGCCTTCGCGCTCGGCACTGCTCTCCTCGGCGATGTCGAGGCCAAGAAATCCTTTCATGGCTTTGAATCCACCGCGCAGCCGGGTTGTGGCGGAGACGAATGCTGCGGAGCCCAACGCCGGATGGAACACGCGCCCGAGCCACTCTTGAGGAAGCAGCCAGGTGAGCGCGAGCAGCGGGCGACGCCGATCCGCGAACTCTGCTTCGAAGAGCAGATCAGCGCTGAAGTCGTAGCCTTCGTCGTCGCCTCCAATCCACAGGCCGAGCCCCTCACGCCAGTGGGCGAGTGCGCCCAGCGGACGGCGCAAGCTCCAGCGCAGGCGCTCGGCGCCGCGTTGCGGAACGTCTCCGAGTTCCTCGACGCAAGTGCGCAGCGCCGAGTCCAGACCGTCCACGGCCTCCCGCAGTTTGTGCAGAGCCGTGGCCAACTGCTCGCCGCGCCCATCGTGAAGGAATTCATGGAGCAAGAACGGCTGTTCCTCGCGGCCGAGCGCGTCCTTCACTTCTTCGCGGTAGCGCACGAAACTGCGCAACTCGCGCGTGGTTTCCAAGGCGGCGGCATCGAGCTTGCCGGCGCAGTCGGCGGCTTGCGCAGCGGCTTCGGCCAGACGTGGGGGCTCAACTCCGGGCGCGAGATCCTTGAGCAGGCGACCCAGTCGCGCGAGCGGCGCGAGGTCTCGCCCGCGGCCGCGCCGGAGGTCTTCGGCCAGCGTGGTCACTTCGTCGAGCTCCACTTCGTAGGAGCGCACGGAGAGCGCGACCTGATGCAGGTGATCGCACTCGTCGAAGACTGCGTGCGCGAAGTCTTCGGGTTTCGACAGCACGTAGGCGTGGTTGGTGACCACGAGTTGCGCGCGCTCGGCGCGCAGCGAGCGCACGCCCGCGCCGCAACGTAAGGCCGCGCGTCCGCTGCAGCACTCGGGGAGCGCGCGTGCCGTATCCACGGCGCGCTGCGCGGTTCGATCCGCGCGCGCAGGATGCGCCGCGGGCAGACCGGGTGAGACGGGGAAGCCGTCGAGATCTGCGGCGAGATCTTCACTCCAAAAGAGCACGAGCCGCAGCCAAGTGGCGCGCGCCACCAGCGATGCGGAGCCGGGCTCGGGCACGGTGTCGGCAAGCGCCCGTCCGCAGACGTAGTTCGTGCGGCCCTTGAGCAATGCCACGCGCGGCATGCGCTCTGCCGGCAGCCCGGCTTCACGCAGGAGGTCGAGCGCGCGCGGCAACTCGCGGAAGAAGGCCTGCTCTTGCAGCGCGCGCGTGTAGGTGGAGAGGGCGCCACGCACGCCGGAGTATGCGCACCAGGTCAGGAGCGGACCGAGGTAGGCGAGAGTCTTACCCGTGCCCGTGGGGGCGTCGGCAAGGAGCAATTGGCGCCCCGCGAACGCTTCTGCCACTGCGCGCCCGAGCGCGCGCTGTGAGGGACGCTCCGGTGCAGACTCACCTGCTTGAGCGAATCGGCGCGGCAGCAGGTCGAAGTAGCGCTCGAGCACCTCGGAGGCTTCTTTCGGCATGGGCTCCTCGGAGTCAGCGCGCAGGGGCACCTTCTCTGCGCGCGCGAAATCACGCTGATAGTCCTCGGCGAAACGGGGAGTGAGCTCTCGTAACGCGCGATCTGGATCCAAGGGAGAGATTTCGAGATCTGCTTCGAAGCCACCGTCTTGCGGCGCGGAGAAGAAGAGGTCGTGATCCTCGCCGCCGGCGTAGCGCGAAGGCTGGTCAAGCAAGCGGCGGGCGAGCTGCATCCATTCCCAAGCTCCGCTTTCCTCGGGATCTGCGTCGACGCTGAGATCTTCGAAGGCGCGCGCGAACAGCGCACGCAGCGGCGTGGAGCGTTCGAAGTGCGCGCGCACCAAGGCTTCACAAAGGCGGCGGATGTCCGCGGCGCCGGGATCCCGCGGCGGCTCCTTACCGCACCAGCGCTGGAAGAGTTCCTCGAACGATCCGCCGCCGCGCTGCGGGTGCAAGAAGGCGGCGAATCCCTCCAGATCCAGGACCGCGGGGGGCTGCCGCCCAGGACAGAGCAGCGCCCAACGCGCGAGGAACTCCGCACGGCCGCGCGCGAGCACGACCGGACGCGACTCCAGAGTGGCCCAAGCCGCAGCCACGGCCTCGCGCCAGGGCGGCAACTCACGCAGCCGCTCACCGCTCAGGCCGAGTTCAGCAAGCCGTCGAGGCGCATGGCGCGGCTGCTTCGGGCCGTCGAACGGTGTGCACCAGAGCGGGGCGAAGAGGTCGCGGCGGCCTTCTTCGGCCGGGAATCCGGCGGCCTCCGTGTGGAAGACTCCGTCCCGCGCCGGGTCTGGGCCGTTGGACCAGACCGCGCAAAAAACCGGATCGGTGGAAGCGAGCATGCGGGATTCGCCTCGCCGCGTCAGCGCTGCGATAATAGCCCGCTGGTTCTTCCGCGGCTGCTTTCCCGGCCGCCTCGCCCCCTCACTGCCCATGCTCGAAATCACGGACATCCCCGTTGCGGGTTACGAGTGCGTTCGCCGTGCCGTTGATCCGGCGCGCGGCCTGCACGCCATCATCGCGGTGCACAACACAGTGCTGGGCCGCCAGAAGCACGGTCCGGCCCGGGCGCTCGGCGGCATGCGGCTGTGGCCGTTTCCTTCGCTGGACGCTGCCAAGACCGACGTGTTGCGCTTGGCGCGCGGAATGACCTACAAGGCCGCTTGCGCTGGGTTGGATCTCGGCGGCGGCAAGTCGGTGATCATCGGCAAGCCGGAGGACAAGACTCCCCAGATGTTCGAGGCGATGGGAGAGTTCGTCGAGAGTTTCGGCGGGTCTTACATCACCGCCGAGGACGTGAACACCAAGGTTGAGGACATGGCGCACGTCGCGAAGAAGACGCGGCACGTTGCGGGCCTCGCCGGCAAATCGGGCAATCCGTCGCCGAAGACCGCGTGGGGTTGCTTCCTTGGCCTGCAGGCAACCCTCAAAGAGGCCTTCGGCTCGCCTGAAGTGCGGGGCAAGATCGTGGCGATCGAAGGCGCTGGCTCAGTCGGCTCGGTCTATGCCGACCTCATCGCGAAGGCAGGCGGCAAGATCGTGGTTGCCGACATTCGGCAAGAGGCCGCGCAGCGCGTGGCTGCCGCAACCGGCGGCCGGGTGGTCAGCCCGATCGAGATCCATTCCGTCGCGTGCGACGTTTACGCGCCCTGTGCGCTCGGCGGCTCCTTGAACGACGAAACGATTCCCGAGTTGAAGTGTCGTGCCGTGGTGGGAGCCGCGAACAATCAACTGCTCGAGGACCGGCACGGCGAAATGCTGCTTCAGCGCGGCATTCTCTACGCGCCCGATTACGTGGTGAACGCCGCGGGGCTCATCAACGTGTACAACGAGCTAGATCCGCGCGGATTCGACGAGCAGCGGTCCTTGCAGATGGCCGAGAAAATCCGCACCAATCTTGCCGAGATCTTCTCAATCGGCCGCGAAGAGGGGATTTCGACGGCGCGCGCCGCCGATCGTTACGCCGAACGTCGGATTGACGCGGCGCGCGCCGCCGCCGCGCGTTAGCCGACCTCGGTCAGCACTTCGATGCCGGTCTCGGTGACCAGCAGCGTGTGTTCCGTTTGGGTGATGCGCACTCGGGGGTCGGGGTCTGCCAACGGCGGGTATTCCGCGAGGCAGCCAATCCGCACGAGCCGCGCCAAGGTGGCGTCCACGGCGATCGCTGGAATCCGCTGGAAAGTTCGCCGAGCGAAGGGCAAGCCGTTCATCGCCAGGATCGCCTCCCAGACGCGCGGATCCACGTCTTTCAGTTTGCGCGGCTCGCGAGTCAGCAGAAAGATTTCGCTGCGTCCGACCTCGTGCACTTGGCCGCCGCCGTCGGTGGCGAAAGGCTCGATCGCGACGACCATGCCCGGCTTGAGGATGTCGCGCTGGCCAGGCTCCGGATGCGCGGGCACTGCAGGCGCGCAGTGCACGCACCAACGGCCCACGCCGTGGCCGGTCAGATTCCAC
>CAZCXL010000222.1:0-4903 GCA_964502625.1 uncultured Planctomycetales bacterium
GGTACAAAGAGAGGTCGGCTGCAAGCGCTGCCGCCTCCGCATGAGGCATCGAAAAACGCTCGGACTCGCCCTGGCACTCGCCGCCGCCGCCGGCGTGAGTGGAGCGATTTGGCTGCCCGTGCCTTTAAGTTGGGTTCAGTCCGCGCTCGATGAGCTCCAGCCGGGGTTCCAAGTTTCGGGTCAGGCCCGGCTGCGTTGGGCCTCCGGCGAGTTGCAGGCGCGCGATCTCAGCCTGACCTGGCAGGGGCGGCCCTTGGCCACGGTCGCTGAACTCGAACTGCGCGTGGATCTTCGGCCGTGGAGTCCCACCTTCAAGCAGCCGTGGCGACTCGTCGTTACCGGGGGCAACGTGGAACTCGACGACGGCAAATTGGCCGCGCTGCGCGGACTCAAGCAAGAGAATGAGCAAGAGTTTGGAATGGAGGTCGAAGTCGCGCGCGCGCGCTTCGCCTGGACGGCGCTGGACGGCAAACGGCTCGCCGGACAGATTCCGACCGCGCGCCTCGTGCTGCATTTCGACGCCGATCCTTCCGCGCGCAGCGCCGGCGAAGCCAGCGTGCTGCTCGAGGAACCGGTGCCTGCCGAAGTGCAACTACGGGGATTCCTGACGGCGGCGGGCACGGGCGAAGCCAGCGTCGCCGTAACGCTGGACGCTCTACCCGAGCCGGCAACACTCGCACCGGAACTCGAGAGCCTGCAGATGCAGCGTGGCAGCCTCACCCTGCACGCGCACCTCAGTGAGAAGTTCCTGCGCTTCGACCTCAAACTGCTCGCGGAAAGCGTGGGGCACGCACTCTGGCCTGAGCCTTTAACGAAGGTGGAGTTCGTCGCGCATGGGGATCTCAAGACCCGGATCGAAGCGCGATTGAGCGCGAGCAACGCGCGTACCCACGTCGCACTGCATGGTCTCGCGGAATGTGCAGGGCCGTGGCAAATGCTCACAGTGGGCGCTTGGAACTGCGAAGCGACTGCGGAGTTGAGCGCCGTGGCCCTCGATCCCTCCTTGCGCGAACTTCTCCTACAGGAGATCCCAGAGGCGGCGGAGATCTTGCGCGCCTTGGGTTTGCGCGGCAGCACCGGCTTGAACTGCGGTCTGCGTATGCAACTCGACGCCGACGGTATGTGGAGCGAGCCTGAGTTTGCGGCCTATGCCTCGCTCGATGGCCTCGGAGTGAACTACGCGGGATTCGTGGACGAGAGCACAGGAGAGAGCTTCGCCTTTCCTTATCCCCTTGCCGTAACGCAGGGCAGCGTTGCGTACGCGGACCAAGCCGTGTTGATCGCTGCCGAAGCCATCGCGGGCGAGGCCGCCGGTGATCCGCATGGACAAGTGCTGCCGCCGACCCGCGTCCGAGCGCGCAGTGCGATCGAACTTGCCTCGAGCGAGGCCCGGGTTTGGCTCGATCTCGACGCGCGAGACATCCGGGTCGGAGAGCGCATCGGCGCCGCCCTCCAAAGCAATCCGGAGACTGCGCAACTGTGGCTCGAGCTCGGCTCTCCTCGCGGCACCGCGGATGCAGATCTCAGCCTGCGCCCTGACGCTCAAGGGAAGACGCAGTGGTCGCTACAACTCAGCGCACACGACGTGGAAGCGCTTCCACTGAGCACGGATCTCGCCCTGCGCATTCCCGCCGGTAGCGCGTGGATCGACGCGGATGGACTGCGATTTGAGGCGAACGTCATCACCGCCGACACCACTTCTTCTCTGCAGGGCACCCTGCGTTCCGTGGTCAACGAGACGGAGCGTCGCGAGTTGAGTTGCACGCTGCGCGGCTCCGGATACCCCAGCGCGAAGAGCCGCGAGCAACTCGCCACGAACTTTGCGCTGCCCGCGTTGTTCCGCGAGATGGAGCCTGGCGCCGATCCCGCATGGACCCTCAGTCTGCGCACGATCCTGGGCGGCGGCGACTCTCCCCCACTGCACCTGCAAGCGCGTGCCGAGCTGCGCGACGCTGCTCCGGCCTGGCCGGCGCGCAATGCGCGAGGGTCGGGATGGAAGGCGCGGGCCGCCTTTGTGAGCGCGCCGTCAGGCGCGCTCGCCGTGCTCGAGCCGGCCCGTGGACTCTGGCAGGAAGCGGCGCTCGAGGTCGGGGGAGTCGCCCATTTGCCTCATGGCATCGACAACGGCGAGGGCGCCTGGACGGGAACTGTTGCAGCCGCATTGCGTGAATCGGCAATCCGCCCGGACGCAGTGCGCCAAGCGCTGGTGCTGCTCGAAGCCGATCTCTGGGCTCCCGGACTCGTCTTCGGCGGACGCACCGCCGCGAGTGTGGAGATTCCGCTCGAAGATCCTTCCGCACTACGGGCCCGACTCGACTTCAACCCACTGCGGGTGACCGTGAAACCCGGCGCGCTCGGCGCGACCGCGAGCGCCGCGGAGGCGCACTACGCCTTGACCGGCACCTTGCGTCTTGACAATGGTGAAGTCAAGACGCGGCAACTCGGCTTGCGCGGCAACGATTTGGACTTGGTGCTGGAGCACGCGGTCGGACGCCTGGACGAAACAGGAATGAGCATTTCGGGCACCGTGCTCTCCGCGGGCGGTCTCAAACTCCGGCGTCAGATCGAGGTCGTGGCGCCGCCGCGCGTGCTCGCCTCCTTGGACCTCATCGGCCTCGACGGACGCATCTCTCCGTCGCGGGTGGTGTTCGGAATGCAGTGGCCTGCGGGCGGCACTCCGCGCTTCGACGCGCACGGCCCACTGCAGGTCTCAGGGTTCGTGCTCACGGGTCCGCCGGAGGTGAGTTCAGGCGCAGGCGCCGTCGAATGCGAGGAATTCATCTGGAAAGGCCCAGAAGATTTCAGCGGGCGCTTTCGTCTGAGTGGTGGCTCAGCCATGGTTGCCGGCGTCCGCGTCCAGGAAGCGGAGGCCTTGGTCACGCTTGAGCCCACGCTGATACGCGTCTCCGAGTTTCACGCGCGCGCACTCGACGGAAGAATCTTCACTGATTTTCCGGCGGAGAGCGCTCGGGAACCGGGTGAGATCACCCTCGGCCTCGCTGGTCACGCGGCCGTGCGCGCCACTTTCGGATTCGACGGATTCCGCCTCGAGCGGATGGGAGAAGAACTCGGCTTCCGCGGACCACTGGCCGGCCGCCTCGACGGCATGGTGGACGTGCGCAGCGCAGATCCAAGCCCGATCCACTACCTCGGCACGACGCAGCTCAACATCAGCGAGGGCGTGCTCGGCACCGTGCCGGTGCTCTCTCAGATCTGGAGTTTGCTCGGCGTGCAGACGCCGGTATTCCGTGAGGGACGACTGGCGATGCGCTTTCTCGGCGAAGGCCGGATTCTCGTCGAACAACTCGCGCTCAATCACGCTCTGCTGGAAGTCACTGGCGAGCGCATGATCACCATGGACTCCTATCTCGGATTGAAGGTCACGGTGCGGAGTTTCGGATTCCTCGGGCGACTGCCCCTCGTGCGCGACGTGCTCGACTTCATCGTGGAGCAAGACGTTTACGGTCCTGCGTCGGCGCCGCGCTTGCGGCAGCGTGGTTTTGGGAAATTGTTCGAAGGCGATCCGCCGAAGGTGCCTTTCCCGCTCTGGGTGCCGAACGTTCCCCCGCCGGATCGCGACCGCTCGCCAGTGCTGCCGTCCGAGCGGGTGCTCGCTCCGCGTTCCTAGAATCGCGTCTCATGCTGCATGCCGTCGTGATGGCGGGAGGTTCCGGAACGCGCTTTTGGCCGGAAAGCCGCCGCAACCGCCCCAAACAACTGCTGCCCATCACTGGGGGGCAGGCGATGCTCGCCGAAACCATCGCTCGCCTGGATCCGCTCGTGCCGCTGGAGCGCACGTGGGTGGTCACGAATGCGCAGCAGGTGCAAGGCGTGCTCCGCGTCTGCCCGCGGCTTCCCGTCGCGAACGTGCTCGTGGAGCCGGTGGCGCGGAATACTGCGCCCTGCGTCGGACTCGCCGCCACAGTGATCGCCGCGCGAGATCCGGATGCGACCATGGCGGTGCTCCCCGCGGACCACGCGATCTCACCCGCCGCGGAGTTTCAACGCGCCTTGCGCGCCGCCGTCGCGGCAGCGGACCATCCCGGAACCTTCGTGACCTTCGGCATTCCGCCGAGCTGGCCCGCCACGGGCTACGGCTACATCCGCCGCGCCGCGCGCGCGGGAGTGCATGAAGGGTTGGAATGTTTCCACGTCGCGGGCTTTACCGAAAAGCCGAACGAGGCGCGCGCCAAGGAGTTTCTCGCCAGCGGCGAGTACCTGTGGAACTCCGGAATCTTTGTGTGGCGCACCACGACCATTCTCGCGGCAATCCGCGAGCACATGCCCGAATTGGAACAAGGCTTGCGGCGCATTGCCGAAGTGATCGGCGAGCCGAACTTTCAAAACCGCGTAAACGAGGTCTATCCCGGCCTTCCCTCGGTTCCCGTGGACGTGGGTGTGATGGAAAAAGTGCAAGGAGTCTTGGTGCTTTCCACTCCCTTCCGCTGGAGCGACGTCGGCTCCTGGAAGAGCCTTTACGACGAAGTGCCGCGCGACGCACTCGGCAATGCCGCCATCTTTCCCAACGGCGGCACTCTGCTCGCAGAAGATGCCAAGGGCGTGCTGGCCTACTCTTCGGAAGAGCAAATCATTGCGGTGCTCGGCCTCGACGACGTGGTGGTAGTGCGCACCCCGGACGCCATTCTCGTTTCACGCCGCGATCGCGCGGAAGACGTAAAAAAATTCGTGGACGCGCTGAAGCAGAAGGGCCGCGAGGACGCAATCTGAGCACGCAGCCATGATCGGGCGCATCCTCGCCGTGGATTACGGCCAACGCCGCACGGGCCTGGCAGTTTCCGATCCGCTCGGAATCATTGCCTCACCCCTCGTGGCGATCGTATCGGAAGACTTAGAGGAGACCGTCGCTCAGATCGTGCGCGAGACGCGCGAGCGCGACGTACGC
>CAZCXL010000223.1:0-4878 GCA_964502625.1 uncultured Planctomycetales bacterium
TGGGCAGCCCATCGCGGTTCTGATCCCACTGCAAAGCGGCGGCGGTCAAGAGTTCGCGCCGCGCAGCTTGCGGAGTCAAGGCGCGCCAGAGTCCAGCGCGCGGCACGGTGTGGTCCACGGAAGAATCATCGATGGAAGCCTTCAACGTGTCGGTGAGCGGCTCGGCGAGCAGTGCAGCGCCATGGGTGCGCGCCGCCTGGAGCACCCGCTCGACTTCGGAACTGAGCAGGAGCGGCCGAGCGGCGTCATGCACCAGTACCAAGGCGCATTGCGGGTCCGTGGCAAGCACGCCGACCTGCGAGGACTCCCAGCGTTCGGCGCCGCCAGCAGTGACGCGGCTCGCGCCGAGCGATTGAGGGGACATTCCCCAGCGCTTCTGCAACTCCGCCTCGTCCTCCGGTCGCAGGACGAGCACGATCTCGGTGACGGACGGTGCGGCGCGCAGCGCGGCGAGCGACCAGGCCAGCACGGGCCGTCCTGCCAGCGGCAGCAGTGCCTTGGCCACGCCGCCCAAGCGACGGCCCGATCCCGCGGCCAGAAGCACCGCGGCCGTGTCTTGCGCCATCGGCCTAGGCTACCATCGGACCGTGCCTGAACTTGCCGGAGCAGTGGGCCAGCCTTCCCGCGTACTGGGTGTGGATCCTGGCACCGGCGTCGCAGGCTGGGCGGTGGTGGAGGCGCGCGGACGGAATTATCAGCGGGTCGCGAGCGGCGTTTGGCGGCTCGGTCGCGCGAACACTCCGCTTCCGGAGCGACTTCGGCGCCTGCATGAGTCCATGCTGCTGGTCGTCAGAGAACACAAGCCCGCGAGGCTCGCGCTCGAGTCGGCATTCTTCGGCCGCAATGCGCGCAGCGCGCTGCGCATCGGCGAGGCGCGCGGAGTAGTGATGATGACCGCGGCGGCAGCGTCCATGACCGTGGAGGAGATTCCTCCCGCGAGCGTGAAGCGGCGCGTTGCGGGCATCGGCAGCGCCTCGAAGGAGCAGGTGGGCCGCATGGTGCGCGTGCTCATCGCGGAACCCGATGCCGTGTTTGCCGCCGACGACGAGTCGGATGCGGTAGCCGTGGCTTTGTGCGCCTTGCTCGAGCAGGAGAATGCGCCGCCCGCGGGGCAAGCCTCCACGGGCGCTCGCCGCGGTCTTCCCGTCGGAGCGAGATTGCAAGAATGAGCAACGCCAGCGCCCCTTTCACGCCGCTTTGGTTACCGTGGCTGACGCGCAACCCCGGCGCACTTGAGCCCGGCCTGCGGCTCTCGGAGGCGGGGCCCCGGCTCGAGCTCCCGTTGCACTACTCCGCGATCGGCCCGGATGCGCTCGGGCGCCCTTGCCTGCTCATTCTGCTTGGCGCTGAGCCGCCGGAATCTTTTGGTGAACGATTACTGGAGACCGCAGCATGCGCGCGCGCCTCTGCGGATCTGCTCGCTTCGTGGTACGCGCGGCCGACGGAGCCTCGGATGCTCCTGCTCGCGCCACCGCTTTCGGCTGCGGTGCGCGCTCGGCTCTCACTCGTGGCGGAAGGAATCGCATTGCATCTCTGGCAGTGGCAACTGGACACGCCGGCCGACGAACTGCCCCATCTGCGCTTGGAGCTGCCTGGGCCCATGCGCCACCCCTCCGCGGAAGCCCCTGCTGCTCCGGTGACGGCGGCACCGTTGCTGCGCCGCCTGCTCGTGCACTCTGCGCGCATTCAGCCTGAGTTGCGCGTGCATGGACGCGGGTGGCCTCTGCACTGGATCAGCAGTGAGGGCTCGGTCGCCGCCCTGCATCGAGAAGGAGAAGACTTGCTCTTTGTCAGCCTGTTGCCCTCGCGTCGGCCGGAAGTATTGCGGCTGGAGGATGAAGAATCTGTGGATCGCGCGCTGAGCGCACTCATTAGCGCGCAGTGGGCGCTTGCGAGCGCGACGTAACTGCGGCGCGCTCCCTTCGTCGTTCTGTGCATGCGGAATGAGCGTGGCGCCTTGGGATTGCTGGCCGGGCTGCTCGCACTGGCCGCCGCGCGCGTTTTATTGCACGCGCTCCTGGCGGCGCCGGAGCCGCTCTGTGATCCGTGCACCGGGCCGCCCACGCTGCCCCCGGATCTCGCGCGTGACGGCGTCGAGCGACTGGCGTGGCTGCCCGGCCTCGGGCCCGGGCGCGCAGAGCGTGTGGTCCGCGAGCGCGCCTTTTTAGGTGCACCACTCTCCATCAATACGCTCACCCTGGTGCCGGGCATCGGAGAGACCTCACGCGCCCAGATCGCGGAAGCCTTGCAAGAATGGAATGCAGAGGCGACGGCCGCCGAGGAGGAGGGAAGGAAGCGTTAGAATTGAGCCGTGGAGCGTTTGGCATTGCGAGAGAGCGTGGCAGAGGTCGTAGGCCGCGCACTCGCCGAAGACGGCGCCTTTCAAGACGCGACTTCGCGTGCCGTCGTCCCGGCTGAAGCGCGCGCCCGCGCCCGGCTGATCGCGAAAGAGCCAGGCGTGCTCGCCGGCTGCGCCTACGCCGAAGCCGCTTTCTTGCGCTGTGATCCCGATCTGGCGTTGCGTTGGCATTCCGCGGACGGGGAGCGCGTGGTGGCCGGGCAATGCCTCCTCGAAGTGAGTGGTCGCGCGCGCTCGCTGCTCGCCGCAGAGCGCACCGCGCTCAATTTTCTGCAGCGGCTATCGGGAGTGGCCAGCGTGACCGCGCGCGCGGTCGCGGCCGCGGGCAAGGTCGCCGTGCTGGATACGCGCAAGACCACTCCGGGTCTTCGCGATGCCGAGAAGTCGGCCGTGCGAGCCGGCGGGGGCATCAACCACCGCCGCGATCTCGAGGATCAATTACTGCTCAAGGAAAACCATTTTGCGCTTTCCGGACTGCCCTACGCCGAGACGGTGCTCAAAGCCAAGGCTCAGCATCCGAAGAAAATCGTAGGCGCTGAGGCACGCAGCGAATCCGAAGCCCTGCTCGCGCTCGAATCCGGCGCCGACTACGTGCTGCTCGACAACTTCAGTGCCGAAGCCCTGCCCCAGATCGTTGCGCGGCTCCGCGCGCGCTTTCCCGCCGCCGCACTCGAGGCGAGCGGAGGTCTGCGGCCCGAAACGCTGGCCCGCCTCGCGGATTCCGGCCTGAGCCGCGTTTCGCTCGGCGCGCTCACGCATTCGGCGCCGGCTCTTGACCTTTCACTGCTCCTCGAGCCCGAGCCTTCGGACCGATGATCCGGATCCACGGTCTCTATCCGCGCTTGCTCGCACTACCGCGCGGAATGCGCGTGCTCGCCTGCTTGGCAGTCTTTGCGGTCATCGCCTTCGCCTCCTCGCTGTCCGGCGGCAGCAACGGCGGCGCGCCCGATACGCGAGCCTTCGTGCTGAACTGGGGCCATCAATGGATCTTCGGCGCGCTCGCCGTCAGCCTCGCACTCGCCGCCGGGGTGCGTTTGCCGGCTCGGCCCATCCTCGGCTTCGGGCTGCTGTTGCTCGTGGCCACAGTCGGAATCGCCGACGAGATCCACCAGGCGTCCAATCCCGCGCGTGATTCCTCCGTCTGGGATCTCGTCAGCGATATCCTCGGCGCGGGAATCGCGCTGGCGATCGCCGGCTGGACTGCCCGGCACGATCCCCCCACGCTGCGGATGGGACCGTTGCTCTTCTGTGCCGGACTCTCTGCTGCCTGGAACTGCGTGCCCGCCTTCGCTCCCAACCTGCCGCTCCACGTTCTTCTGCCGTGATGCAAGATTCTCACGACACCTACTCTTCGCCGCTCGCCCTGCGCTACGCCAGCCCGGCGATGCAGGCCATCTTCTCCGAGCGCTCACGCACGCTGGTGTGGCGAGACTTGTGGATCGCGTTGGCGGAAGCGCAACGCGAGCTCGGCCTAGGGATCAGCGCCGAGCAGATCGCGCAATTGAAGGCCACGCGTGAAGACGTGGACTTCGTGCGTATCGCGGCCCTGGAGCAGGAGTTGCGCCACGACGTCATGGCGCACGTGCACGCTTTCGGAGAGAAGGCGCCGCTCGCGAAGCCGATTCTGCATCTGGGCGCCACTTCCTGCTACGTGACGGATGGCGCGGACCTCATCCTGATGCGGCGCGGCCTCAACCTGCTGCGCGCGCGATTGCTCGACTCTGCCCGCGCGCTCGCGTCATTCTGTCGCGCGCAAGCCGAGTTGCCGGTCCTCGGCTTCACTCACTTCCAGCCCGCGCAGCCGACCACGCTCGGCAAACGCGCCTCCTTGTGGCTGCAAGACCTCTTGCTCGATCTCGAGCAAATCGAAGACGCCCTCGCGCGCTTGCCATTTCGCGGCGTGAAGGGCACCACCGGCACCCAAGCCTCCTTCCTGCAACTCTTTGGCGGCGATCACGCCAAAGTGCGCGAGTTGGAGCGCCGCGTCACCGAGCGCATGGGCTTCGCGCGCGCGGTTTCCGTGAGTGGCCAGACCCATCCCCGCAAATGGGACGGAGTCGTGCTGGGGGCAGTGGCCGGCATCGGCCAAAGCGCGGCCAAGTTCGCCGTGGACGTACGCCTCATGGCGCACCGGCGCGAACTCGAAGAGCCGTTCGGGAGCCGCCAGATCGGTTCTTCGGCCATGCCGTACAAGCGCAATCCGATGCGTTGCGAACGGATTGGCTCCCTTGCGCGCTATCTGCTGCACTTGTCGCCGAACGCGCTCGACACGGCCTCACATCAATGGCTGGAGCGCACCTTGGACGACTCTGCCAACCGCCGCATCGTCATTCCTGAATCCTTCCTCGCCGCCGACGCCATCCTGCTGCTCGTGCACGACGTCGCGCAAGGATTGATTCCCTATCCGCGGGTGATCGAGCGGCACCTGCGCGCGGAGTTGCCCTTCATGGCGACCGAAGAAATCTTGATGGCGGCGGTTCAGGCGGGCGGCGATCGTCAAGATCTACACGAGCGCATCC